>DASWXG010000001.1:0-5567 GCA_036405615.1 Prosthecobacter sp.
AGACATTCTGACTGAATGGGACCGATCTGCTTTTTGGGGAAATTCACCACCGCGACAACCAGTTTCCCTTCCAGATCGGACGGGTTGTAGAGCTGGGTGATCTGCGCGCTGGACTTCTTGATTCCCAGTTCAGGACCGAAATCCACCTGGAGAATGTAAGCGGGCTTCCTCGCCTCAGGAAACGGCTGTGCACTCACAATCCGGCCCACCCGCAGTTCCACTTTCGCAAAGTCGGCCCATTCAATCGTCTCCATTTCCATGCCGGCAAGCTAGGGTGCAGCCGAATGCAGTGCAACCCCCTGTCACCACCAGCCTCGAAGCCAAGCCCTCACTTACCGTGACCGGAAGATCTCGCTGGTCAGGCATTCGACCATCAACGTTTGAAGCCCCAGCTTGTGGCCTTTGACGGCCGCGTGGATCTCATCGACTTCAAAATTGTCTGCCGTCTCCATGTGACGGCCTGTGGTGTAAGACAGGATCTGGCGGATGAGATGGCGGGTAAAGATGTCTTCGCGCGTTTCGCGGATGATCTTCTTGAAGCCAGCGAAGTCCTGATAAGTCTCACCGGAAGGAAATTCCCCGGAGGAGTCTACCTTGGGCGCCGGGGTCTTGCTGTTCTTCGGCACCGGGTAGCTTTTACGCCAGCGGCCAATGGGGTCGAAAGACTCAAGGCTGAAACCCAGCGGATCAATCTTGCGGTGGCATTCTGCGCAGGTCTTGTCCGTGCTGTGTTTGGCAAGGCGCTCGCGGATGGTGGTGGCACCGGAAACATCCGCTTCAATGGCGGGAACTTCATCCGGCGGAGGCGGGGGCTGGATGCCCAGAAGATTCTCACTGACCCAGACACCGCGCGTCACGGGCGAGGTCTCCACACCATTCGCGCTGACGGTAAGCACCCCGGCCATCCCCATCAGACCGCCACGGTGGTTGTTGCCTTTGAGGCTGACCTTCTGAAAGCCATCTGCCAGCCGCAAGGTCTTCTGCTCCGGCAACTCATAGAGCTTGGCCAGTTTCTTGTCGGCAAAGGTGTACTCGGAACTGAGGAACTGGGCCACGGAACCGTTGTTCTTGAGCAGATCCAGAAAGAAGAGACGCGCCTCTGTCTTCATGGATGCAGGCAGGTCCTCAGCATAATACGAACGGTTCGTTTCCCGTGGAGGCGGCATGCCGCCAAGGTCACGAAGGTTTAACCAGCTGTCGAGAAACCCGTTCACGAAACCGCTAAAGCGAGCATCTGCCATCATTCGCAGCACCTGCTTTTTAAGCTCCTCTTCCTGCACCAGCTTGCCTGACTTTGCAGACGCAAGCAAAGCCTCGTCCGGAGGTGCCGCCCACAGGGCAAAAGAGAGACGTGATGCCAGATCGTAGGCCTTGAGCGACTTGACGGATTCTTCGGTGATCTCGCTGAAGTATAGGAACGAGGGTGAGCACAGGATGAGCTTCAAGGCATCCAGTGCAGCCTGACGCGGTGAGGCTTTTTCGGCGATGCGTTTTTCATACAGCGCACGGATGGGCTGGCGGTCTGTCTCGGCGAGCGGTCGGCGGTAAGCTTTTTCGGCGAACGCAAAAAGCTGCTCCTGGGCGTGTTCGGCCCGGAATCCTTCTTTGCCAAAGACAGCCAGTTCTTCCAGGCTGCCGCCCTGCTCAGGCATGGGCCCGTTGATCTTGATTTCGCTGATGCGGATGTGGGGCAGTTTGCCCTCCTTCAGCAACAAAGTGCGGCTCACTCCTTTCTCCGGCTTCTTGTCTTTAAAGTCGTCTTTATAGCGGTCATTGACCGTGATGACCGAAGCTCGCGATTCATAGGGGCCGTTGGGGAAAATGAAACGCGGTGTCTGCCCGGCCTCCAGCCAGACGCGGAATTTCAGGCGGGAGGGTTTGTCATCCGGCACCACACTGCTGGCCAGCAACGGCTCGATGGGCTGCGGGTAGTGAATGTGCCCCTTGGTGACATCACCCGGCACCAGGCCGAGGATGAAAGGCTCGGAGAAGTCGATGCCAAAAATCTTGGGATCGTAGTGCGTGTCGCGATGCATCGCCTGCGCTTCCACCTCAATATCATAAAGTCCGGAGACAGGCACGCCCTGCAGGAAATCTTCAATGTGTCCGTAGCCACCCTGGCGGGTGTCGGTGTTCGGCTGTTCGTAGAGATTGAGATAACGGAAGTTGAAGGCCGATTTATGCGGCCCCTGCAGTTCTTCGTACTGGACGAAGTGACCGTTGAACTTCCACTCCTTGGGCTCCATGACCGACTTGCCCAAACGTGTCTCCACCAAGCGGTTCGCCGACTGGAAATACTGGTCCACCAGGAAGCCTGAGGTCACCAGCGACTGGCCAATGGTATCCAGATGCTGGCTGGTCTTTTCCTTGGGAAAATCAGCGGTGAGGCCCAGGGTATCCACGCGGCGGCCAAAGAGGGTCGCCAATGTGTTTTCATACTCACGGCTGGAAAGGCGGCGCATCACGGTGCGCGAGCCGGAGCTCTGGATTTTGCCTCTTGCGGCCACGGTTCCGTCACGCAACGCACGCAGCATCGCGAGGCGTTCCTCATCCGAGGGCTGGTCGGATTTCTTCGGCGGCATCTCCTTCAGCGTGAGCTGATCGACAATCTCCTTGGCCGAAATCAGGTCTGCCTCTGACCTCAAAGGCAGCACGAATTTTTCAAACTCGCGATCCCCCTTTTGCACGTCGGCATCGTGGCATTCCAGACAGTACTTGCCCAGGAATTGCTGAACCAGTTGGTTAGGCGGCAAGGCGTCTTCCGCAGCGACAGCGGAAAATGCCGCCGCAGACAGGCCAAGCGCAAACCAGGTCTGATGAAAGGCTGAAGAGCGCATCAGGAGAAGCGGCCCGTGCTGCTGCCAAAGGAGTCCGTCTCCACACCCATCTTCTGTGCGATGTCCACAAAGAGGTTGCACAGAGGCACCTTGTTAATGCCATCACGCGGCACCTGGCGGAATTCGCCATGCTTGTAACCGCCACCGGCGAGGATGATGGGCAGATCCGTGTTCTTGTGCGAGTTCGCATCGCTCATGCCGCTGCCGAAGAGCACGGCGGTGGAGTCCAGCAAGGTGCGTTCTCCATCCTGCATCTTGGACAGGCGGGTGAGGAACTTGCCAAACTGCAGCACCTGGTATTTCTCCAGAGTGATCAGATGCCCGACGGCTTCCGGATCATTGTTATGGTGAGAAAGACCGTGGTAGGATTTGTCGATGCCGAGGTCCTGCGGCAAAAAGTCTCCGCCAATTTCCAGGGTAGCAATACGGGTAGAGTCCGTCTGCAACGCGAGGGCGATCAGCTCATACAGCATGGGAAGATCCTGCACAGGGTTGCGGTTGGCGGGCTTCTCAAAAGGGGCGCTCGGCTTGGGCTGGTTGGCCCAGCGCTGGCGGAGTTCCAGACGCTTCTCCACATCGCGGACAGAAGTCAGGTATTCGTCCAGCTTGTCTTTGTCTTCCTTGTTCACCTGGCGGGAGAGACGGTTGGCCTCTTCCAGCACGGAATCGAGAATGGAAGCCTGGACTTTGTTCTCCTCCACCCGGCGGGCTTGACGTTCTTTGGAGTCGCTAACAAACAGCTTTTCAAACAACTGAGCCGGTCCGGTGATGGGTGGAACACGCACGCCGGACTTTGTCCAGGCGATCTGGCAGCCGCCGTGGATGCCGCCTTCCGAACCCACCGTGAGCGAAGGGAAACGTGTTTCAAAGCCGACCTCATCTGCGAGGAACTGGTCAATACTGACATTGCCGTCCGGGCGGTTTTGGGCCTCGGAATTCAGCACGCCCGAAAGGAAGGAATGCACGGCGAAGTGCCCGCCTTTCACCCCGTGATCCAGGCCGCGATAAACGGTCATGTGGCTGCGGTTGTCCCACAGCGGCTCCAGCAGAGTGGTCTTCTCGTAGTTCCGGCCCGTGGTGGCCGGGAAAAACTGTTTGATCTGATACCCCAGCAAGTTGCCAATCCCCACGAAACGCTGAGCTCCAGACCCGGCCCCCTTGGCCACCTGTACCGCCGAATTCCCGCCCAGGGATTTGGCCATGAGCGAAGGCAACCCAGGCAGCGCAAGCGTGGTGCCAATGGATCGAAGAAGGAAACGGCGACGGTTCATCGTAGGGTGCAGGGGGTGGACAGACGTGATAATACGATCAAAAAAGCTGATTTATTGCAGTATCCGTGAAGCAAGTCTCCTCTCTGTCCCCCATGACTTCCCCGAATGAAGTGCCCCCGCAGATTTCCGAAGCCTGCGTTCTGATTCGGAAACTGCTGGGATCAACTCTGGAGGCCATCCACCTGTATGGTTCGGCCGTGGAGGGCGGACTGAAACCCCACAGCGACCTTGACCTGCTGGTCACGGTAACAACGCCCCCGCCTGAAGCGTCCAGGCGGGCACTGCTCATCGAGTTGCTGAAAATGTCCTCGCCTCCCGGCCACGATGCCCCCCTCCGCCCTCTGGAGGTAACAGTCATCGCCCGGGACGAGATATTCCCCTGGCGTCATCCGGCCAGACGCGAACTCCAGTTTGGCGAATGGCTTCGCCAGGATTTGCAGGCCGGCCGTTTCGAACCTCCGGTTCTGGATCCTGACCTCGCCATCCTGCTCACCAAAGCGCGGCAGCACAGTGTCCCCTTGTTTGGCAGACCGGCAGCAAATCTCTTCGAACCTGTCCCGCACACAGATTTTGTCCAGGCGCTGTCCGACACCCTGGCGCTCTGGACCACAGAAACAGACTGGCTGGGGGACGAGCGCAATATCGTGCTCACCCTGGCCAGGATCTGGTACAGCGCATCGACGGGAAACATTGCGCCTAAAGACGTTGCCGCAAACTGGGCACTGGAACGTCTGCCAGTTGAACACCAGTTCGTGCTCTCTCATGCCCGAGCCGCCTATCTAGGCGAAGCTGAGGACCTATTGGCACACAGTCCTGAAGCTACCGGCGAATTCATCAGGCACGTCAAAGCTACCATTCAGCGCATCTTCGCGTAACCGCATGGGTAGAGGATCGCTGCGACTCCATCGCATTCGAAGCTAATAGAGCAAAATCGGGCAAGCCCTTTGCTCTTCAAGGGCTTAAGCCAGTGACATCCTGCTTCGGTGTGACGGCTCAACAAAATTTTGCCTGTCATTCTCGCTCCCCCCGGGAGCGTTTCGCGCTACCTTTCGAACTCCAATTTCCAAGACCCTCCGAAACTAAAAGACGAGAGGGTAGCTGCAGTGGCATGGCACCGCAGCTACCCTCGCCAGATCCGAGGAATAGCTCTACTAGTCGTCTACTACGACATTGGTTTTCGCAGTCCCTTTGGCTCCGGTGGCAGCGCCCATGATGCCGAGGCCGAGGATGACAAGACAGCCGACGACAATCCAACGCTGCTCCACACCAAGGGTGGATGCTGTGTAGGCTGCGCCAGCGATGACGAGGAGTGTACCAAAGATGTATAGGATGACTCTGTTCATGATGGTAGGGGTTGTTTTTTGAGGATATTACAAGCTCGTGCATTCATCTTGCAGAGCGAATGCCAAGCTAGCCAACCCCTTTCAAGTGATTGACGATCAGACACTTACGTCACAAT
>DASWXG010000002.1:0-7989 GCA_036405615.1 Prosthecobacter sp.
GCGTTCCATAGGTCCAGAAAGGTGTGGATCTTGCACTTGTGAAGGCGTGGCTCCATGCGCCGTCCAATGCCGGGCAGATCGGTCAGTTCCAGATGGGCCAGCCTGCCCGGAAGGTCCTCCAGACGGATCACCTCGAGCCCGTCTGGCTTCGTCAGGTCGCTCGCCACCTTGGCCAGATAACGGTTCGGCGCGATGCCGATGGAGCAGGTGATCACCTCCCCCACGTTCTGGCGCAGACCGGCTTTGATCCGGCGGGCAATGTCCAATGCACATTCCTCGTTGGCCCGCTTGTCATCCAGCAGCAGCCCCACCTCATCAATAGACCCCACAACCTGGATAGGCCAATGGCGTTCGACCTCCTCCTTGATCCTCTCATGGTAGTCCACATACCGCTCGTGACTGGCCTCCACCAGAACCAACCCCGGGCACATGCGTTTGGCTTCCCCGACATTTGTTCCCGTTTTGACTTTAAATTTCTTGGCCTGCGGACTGGCCGCAATGGCACAGGTATGGTCTGACATGACCGGCACCACAATGACCGGTTTGCCCCGAAGCTCAGGCCGCTCCTGCTGCTCCACGCTGGCAAAGTAGCTGTTCAAGTCAACGAACAGCCAGCGCGGCGCTGAGGGTGGCGGGGGTGAGGGCATCTACGACACGTTTGCCCCAATTTAGAAAATGTTCAAGAGAACAGTCACCCATCTGAAACCTCAAAGCGTAAAAGAGAGATCCCCTGATAGACAAATGAAAACCCTCCCCCGCCGCCCCAGTCCTTTTGCCATTTTCTTCACGCTCCTCCTGCTCATCACCCTCGGGACATGCCTCACTTCGCAGGGCTGATTCTATCTTTTCAAAGGATCCGTTCCTCCCAGGAAGGGCTGCCCCCCACTAAAGTGATGCCCGAGGACGATTGTTCTGGGAAGCGCCGTTGCGTATTCCTAGGCCATGCCTACGGCTTCTTTCCACCCCACCACCGTTTTCGCCTTGTGCTTGCGAGCCTTCGCGTTAGGCGGTCTGGCTTTTGCGCAAGTCTCTTCCTGCCTGCAGGCGGGCGATGCGAACCCCACCTCGCCCAAGGCCACGCTTCTCTTCGCGGAGTCCTTTGAGGCATCCCAACTCGCGCCATTGGCCCAGGGTCCCGCGCAGCCCGTCTATCCCGACTTTGCGACCACCAATCAGGCAGCTTTTTTTGATGAAACAACAGCGGCACGCGTGTTGGCCAGCAAGGCCACACATCCGGATCTGAACCTGGATTTTCGTCATGGTGATTCCATCTCGGTTGCCTTCTGGCTGGCGGCAAAGGATCTGCCGGTGGGAAAGCCGGTCTATCTTCTGAGCAAGGGCCACCCCGGGCGGGCCAAACAAGCAGATGATGACCTCAACTACGCGGTGATGGTGATCCGGCGCACGGAAAGCCCGGTGATCCAGCTCGGCTTCGCCTTCACCAGTGAAACGAAAGATCCCAAGGCCCCACGCAAGCGCCACCAGTGGTGGAGCGGGGACATGCCTATTGCCCCGCAGGAGTGGCAGCAGTTCGGCCTGACCTTTACCTTTGGAGACCCCACCAGCCTGCTGCCGTATCAAAACGGCCGCAACATCCCTTTCTCCGGCAACTGGCAGAAGGGCGATTCCACCGAACTCGGCCCGGTAACCAACGATGAGCCGCTGGTGCTCGGCGGTGTGTTTGATCCGAAGACGAAAGCCTCGTATCGCGGTCGCCTGGATCAACTCACCCTCTCTCGCGGCATCATGCGGGAGCATGAGTTTGACAAAGCGTATGCCATCCACACACCGCTGCCGACTCCGAAGGAGGTGCCCACGGATCATGTGCGGGTGGAGCTATGCACGGAGGGTGTGCCCTCGCGCAGACAGTGGCCCGAGAAAGTGCTGACGGCGTCCAAGGTCATGCAGGAAGAGGCCTTCGGCTTCTTTGAGCTTCCCTATGAATACACCGAGACCGGCGTGCGTGCGCCGCGCCCTGCCGTGCACCTTTTGCGGGCCAGCACGGCCATGGTGTTTCCCAAAGGCAAACACCGCATCCTCCTGCGTGCACGGGGCGTCTCACGCCTGATTCTAAATAACAAACAGTTGCTCCAAACCGAGCTGCAACCGACCAACCTCAACGGCCACCACCTGACTACCGAGCAGGCCAGCTACCTGGATCTCGGGCCGGACTTTCGGTTTGCCCCTCCGGGCAATCGCGAGGGCTGGAGCACCTTTGAATCTGATGGCACTAAAGCCACCTCGGTGATCTTGGAAACCATCTTTGGCATCGAACGCCCGGGCTTGGGAGAAACCGTGCTCGCCTGGTCTCGCGAAGGCGAAAGCGGCTGGCAACTCGTGGCTCCGATGCGTCAGGTTCCCTACACGGATGCTGGTTGGGCTGCGTATGAAACCGAGCGCCGGGAGCACATCGCACACATCAATGAAACCAACCGCCGCACCGCCTTTGCCAGCCAGAAACCTTATTGGGACAAGCGCCGTGAAGCTGCGCAAAAATGGTTAGGCGAAGTGGCTCCGGTCTCAGTGCCGGACCTGCCGAAAGGCTATCCGGCGAACAACGCCATTGATCATTTCATCGCGACGAAGATCGAGAAGGTGAAACCCGCCATCCAGCAGGCGCAGAAGGGGGCGGGGCCTGACTATTTCAAACAGATCAAACCGCTGCTGGAATCCCGCTGTTACGACTGCCACAAGGGTGGCAAGGCCAAAGGCGATCTGCGGTTGGATCTGGCCAGCGCGGCGCATCAGGGTGGTGAATCCGATGGCCCCGCCGTAGTGCCGGGTGATGTGAAAGCTAGCGCGCTCATCGCCCGCGTCCGCACGGATGATTCAGATTCCATCATGCCACCAAACGGCAGTCCGCTGACCGAGCAGGAAATCGGGCTACTGGAGCAATGGATCAAACAAGGAGCAAACTGGCCGGAGTTGCAGGTAACCACGCTGGACCTGCCACCGCTGGCCGATGATCTGACCTTCCTGCGCCGCATCACGCTGGACACCGTGGGTGTGTCGCCTAGCGAAGATGAGATCCGGGGTTACCTGGCTGATTCAGCGGGTGAACGCCGCAGCAAGGCCATGCAGCGCCTCTTTCAAGACAGCCGCCGGGCGGATCACTGGATGGGCTACTGGCAAGATGTGCTGGCAGAAAATCCGAACCTGCTCAGCGGCAGCCTGAACAACACCGGCCCCTTCCGCTTCTGGCTGCATGAGGCCTTGGTGGATGACAAGCCGCTGGATGTCATCACCACCGAGCTCATCCGCATGGAGGGCGACTCGAACAACGGCGGCCCGGCAGGCTTCGCCGTCGCGGGTCAGAATGATTCCCCTTTTGCGGAGAAGGGCATCATCCTCGCCGGAGCCTTCTTGGGCATCGAGATGAAGTGTGCCCGCTGCCATGACTCCCCCAGCCATTCGTCAAAACAGGAGGACCTTTTCAAGCTGGCCGCCATGCTGAACAAAGGCGCGCTGGAAGTGCCCAAGACCAGCAGCGTAGCCGTGGATAAACTCAGCGTCGGTGGTCGCAAGCCGCTCATCCAGGTGACTCTGGCCCCGGGCACCAAGGTCCAGCCAGTCTGGCCTTTCCCGCAGTTTGTGGAGACCACGACAGCAGAAGCCCTGGCAAAAGATCCAAAGAACAGCCGTGACCTCCTGGCCGCGATGATCACCGCGCCACAGAATGAGCGTTTCGCGCAGGTCCTGGTGAACCGCATCTGGCATCGCCTCATGGGCCGTGGCCTGGTCACTCAGCCGGATGATTGGGAGAAGTCCGAGGTCACTCACCCGGAGCTGCTTCAGTGGTTAGGCCGTGAGTTCATCCGCTCCGGTTACAGCGTCAATGCCGTGACCCGGCTCATCTTTGAATCCCATGCCTATCAGCGCCAGAGCTCGCCTCAGCTGAAACAGCCCGAGGCACTGTATGTGGCCCCTGCCCCACGCACCATGAGCGCCGAGCAGGTGGTGGACTCCCTGTTCTCCGCCACGGGCAAACCCTTCTCAGTAGAGGAGCTGTGCTTTGATCTCGACGGCATTTCCAATCAGCGCAGCATGGGCCGCGCGAACCGTGCCTGGATGCTGCTCTCCACCTCCAATGAACGTGACCGCCCGAGCCTCACCCTGCCGCGTGTGCAGGCGGTGCTTACGGTGCTGGAATCCTTCGGCTGGCGCAGTGCCCGCCAGTCGCCAGTGACACTCCGGGAGAGCTCGCCGAACGTGCTGCAACCCGCCGTGCTGGCCAATGGCACCATGAGTTCCTGGCTCACACGCCTGAGCGAAGATCATGAA
The DNA here is from genome assembly GCA_036405615.1 of Prosthecobacter sp. Lineage (GTDB taxonomy): Bacteria > Verrucomicrobiota > Verrucomicrobiia > Verrucomicrobiales > Verrucomicrobiaceae > Prosthecobacter. Next base: position 4,282 of record DASWXG010000002.1, read on the forward strand.
CTGGTCAAGCTGGCCGTGCAGGCTCAATCACCGGAGGAAATCGTCCGCCGCGTGTATCTGCGTCTGCTCACCCGTGAGCCGGATGCAACTGAACTGAAGGATGGCATGGAACTGCTCCAGACAGGTTTTGACCAGCGCCTGCAAACCACCCCCGTGGTGAAAAAAGTCAAGCGCACCCGTCCTTATTACGTCACCTGGTCTAACCATCTGGATGGTCCGGCCAATGCGCTGGCGGGCAAGATCGAAGAAGCCGCCCGCATGGGCGATCCCGCCACCACCCGTCTGCAAGCCGGGTGGCGTGAGTCCATGGAGGATTTCCTCTGGGCTATGATCAACAAGCCTGAAGCCATCCACATCCGTTAAGCCAATCCTTTCCCTGACTCGTGATGAACCGACGTGATTTCCTACTTCGCAGCGGCCTCCTGGCGGCAGGCGCAAGCCTGAGCTCCAAGGCCATGGCCTCGCATGCACTTGCCAGTGTGCCCATGGGCAAGGCCGAGCATTGCATCTTCTTCTGGTTAGGCGGAGGCATGTCACAGATCGACACCTTCGATCCGAAACGCCGGGGCAACTCGCGCTCAACGCCTCGCGTCGCAGGCACAGACTACGATGTCATTGATACCAATGTCCCGGGCATTCGCTTCACCGAACACCTGAGCCGCAGTGCCAAGATCGCGGATCGTATGACGGCTGTGCGAACAGTGTTTCATACCGTGGCGGATGAGCACGCACTGGCAACGAATCTGGTGCACACAGGCCGCCTTATCAGCGGCACGGTCATCTACCCTTCCATCGGCTCTCTGGTGGCGCATCAGCGCGGAGCCCTCCATGACAATGTTCCGGCCTACATGCTGATCGGCTACCCTAACGTCAGTCGTGGCCCCGGTTATCTCGGGCCGAAGTATGCCCCGGTTTATCTGACCGATACTCAAAGCGGCCCTGCGGGCTTCACCCCCGCCTCCGGTTTGTCCGAAGCCCAGCTCAAGCGCCGCATGCGCCTCATGAACCAATCCACCGAGGCAAAGATCAAGGAAGAAGCCCTGGCGGAATACGCCATGATGCAGGAGCAGGCCCATCGCTGGTCTGGCCCCAGCTTCATGCGCAACTTCAAGCTGGATGAAGAACCCACAAAACTGCGCGAAAGCTACGGTGGCGAGTTTGGTCAGCGTTGTTTGTTAGCCCGCCGACTGGTACAGTCCGGCGTGCGTTTCATTGAGGTGTCGCATAACATGAACTTCATCAACGGCACTGGTTGGGACACCCATTTTGAAGGGCAGCAGCAGCAGCACGTGCTCATTCAGGAGCTGGACTACGCGCTCTCCGCGCTGATCCTGGATCTGGAAGACAAAGGTCTGCTGGATAAGACGCTCATCGCCATCGGCACGGAGTTTGGCCGGCCCATCGGCTTTGACAGCCGCGGCGGGCGCGGCCACCAGAAGTCCGCCTTCTCCCTGCTGCTCGCGGGCGGTGGACTCAAACACACCGGCGCCTATGGCGTGACGGATGAAGATGAGGGATCCAAGATTTTGGAAAACCCCGTCTCCATCCCAGACTTCCACGCCACCATTCACGCCGCGCTCGGCATCCATCCCAACAAGGAACTCCACGAAGCCGGTCGCCCCGTGCCGATCACTGATGGAGGCAAACCGATTGCCGCCTTGTTTGGGTGAGCGGTTGATGAAATCAGCCAACATCAGTCATCACTCATCACTCATCACTCATCACTCATCGGTCATCCATCGATGTTACGGGAGCCAGGCTCCCGGAGGGAGCACGGCTGGTAGCCGGTGGTGAAGCAAGCGCAGCGAGCGAGAACCACCGGACATACGCACACAGCACATGGTCTCCAGCGCGTCCCACCGGGACGCTGGCATGGGCAAATTCTCCTGCCATCCCCAAAAAGCAGATGCGCGCCGAGTTCGTCTTCGGAAATAGGAGGCATGGCATCCACTCATGCGTCTCTGCATTACCATCTGGTTTTCAGCACCAAGAACCGCGAACCCTGGATTGAGGCGCATCACCGGTCCCGCCTTTATGAATATCTCGGCGGCATTCTCCGAACCGAGGGCGGTGTTTCTCATGGCATTGGCGGCACGTGGGACCATGTGCATATTCTGGCTGGGCTGCGTGCCACCCATTGTCTTGCCCATGTGATGCAGCGGTTGAAGAGCGTGTCCTCACGGTGGATCCATGAAGAACTGTCGCTGCCAGGTTTCGCCTGGCAGGAAGGTTATGGAGCGTTCACTGTCAGCGCCACCAGTCTGGAAGCCGTAAGGTCCTATGTATCAAACCAGGAAGAGCATCACCGCGTGCGGACCTTCCAAGAGGAGTATGTGGAGATGTTAAAGAAAGGACTGGTGGAGTATGACGAGCGCCATTTGTGGTGAAGGGGGCCGCACCGCCAGCGTCTCTCCGGGACGCGCTTCTGACCCGATCCACGGCTCTCTTCCAACCGGTGATTCCTGTTCGCTAGCGCTCACTTCATCACCGGCTACCCGCCGTGCTCCCTCCGGGAGCCAAGACGTTTGAAGGCTTACTTCCCCCCAGCTATCTGCCATGTTCCCTCCGGGAGCCAAGGCATCTTTCCATACAAATATGTCGCCCCTGCACAAACGAGCTCACCCGCCCTTTCGTTTGCCACAGGGCCCGCTTTCAAGTAGCGAAGGGGCTGCCGCCGAATGACTGACCATCCCCTGCTCCGCCGCCTGCCCGGCACCCCTGACTGCTCCAACGACGAACTGCTGAGCCGGTTTCTGGACTATGTGGCTGAGAAAAATCTGGAACTGTACCCTGCCCAGGAGGAGGCGATTTTAGAACTGTTTGAAGATAAGAATGTCATCCTCAACACCCCCACCGGTTCCGGCAAAAGCCTCGTGGCCACTGCGCTGCATTTTCGCTCCCTGGCCAAGGGTCGCCGCTCCATTTACACCTGCCCCATCAAGGCGCTGGTGAATGAAAAATTCCTGGCGCTGTGCCGTGACTTCGGCCCGGAGAATGTCGGCATGGCCACGGGGGATGCCACCGTGAACCGGGGCGCGCCCATCCTTTGCTGCACAGCCGAGATCCTGGCCAACTATGCGCTGTGCGATGGCGAGAATGCGCCCTTCCATGAGGTCATCATGGACGAGTTCCACTACTACTCGGACCATGAACGCGGCGTGGCCTGGCAGGTGCCGCTGCTCACCATGAGCAAGTCGCAGTTTCTGCTCATTTCCGCCACTCTGGGGAGCACCGATTTCTTCCAGCGCGAGCTGACCCGCCTGACGGGTGCAGAAAGCACCATCATCTCCTCGCAGACCCGGCCCGTGCCGCTGGAGTTCAGCTATGCCGACACCTCGGTGGACGTCACTTTGCAGAACCTTGTAGCCGAGGGCAAGACACCTGTTTACCTCGTCCACTTCACCCAAAATGAAGCCGCCCAGGCTGCACAGGATCTGATGAGCCTGAACTTCTGCTCCACCGCAGAAAAGGCCTCGATCAAAGAATACCTGGTGGGCGAAAAATTCACCAGCCCCTATGGCAAAGAGGTGAAGAAGTACCTGCAGCACGGCATCGGCATTCACCACGCAGGCTTGCTGCCAAAGTATCGCATGCTGGTGGAGAAGCTGGCGCAGCGTGGTTTGCTCAAAGTCATCTGCGGAACTGATACTCTCGGTGTGGGGGTAAACGTGCCCATCCGCACCGTGCTGCTTACCCGCCTGAGCAAGT
>DASWXG010000003.1:0-4134 GCA_036405615.1 Prosthecobacter sp.
CGTTATCTGTTGACTCATGCGCGACTATTTCATCCGCCGCTTCCTGCTCATCATCCCGACATTGATCGGGGCGACGTTGGTGGTGTTCTTCATCACCCGGATCACCCCAGGCGGACCTCTGGAGGCTGCGATGCAAAGGGCGGCCATGCAGGGGGAACGGGGAATGAAAGATGCCGGGGCCTCCCTGAGCGACGAGCAGAAGGAGCAACTGGCTGCCTATTACGGTTTCGACCGGTCTTTCCTGCCCGCCTACCTGTCCTGGCTGGGAGTCGCCCCCCGGCACATTGACAAGCAATTCATCAAGTTTGAAAAAGGGAAGGATGAGGCGGCCCTGACGCTGCGGATGCTTTTGCCCCGTGAAGAATGGAAGCCGAACAACGCCTACAAGACTGTGCAGGCAACAGTGACGCGCAGCGGGGAGCTGAAGGGAGAAGACAAAGAGGCCCTCAAGGAGTGGCGCACTCTGGCAGAGCCTGCAAAGGAGCGGGTGCAGGTCTACAGGACCCAGCTGAGCGGGCTCTTCCAGGGAGACCTGGGCGTGTCGACCCGCTACAATGAATATGTCTGGAACATGGTCATTGAGCGAATGCCGGTGTCCATCTTTTATGGTCTGGCGACCTTTGTTCTCAGCTACATTGTCTGCGTCCCATTGGGCATCTTGAAGGCCATCAAGCACCGTACGGTACTGGACAATGTCACCTCGGTCCTCATCTTCATCGGTTACGCGATTCCGGGTTTTGTGCTGGCGACAGTGCTGGTGGTGTTTCTGGCCTCACGCATGAACCTGTTCCCCACCGGAGGGTTCATGAGTGACAATTTTCATGAGCTCACAACCGGTGCTCAGGTATGGGACATTTTGCATCACGCGTTCCTTCCCCTGATCTGCTACATGGTGGGCGCCTTTGCCTTCACCACCATGCTGATGAAGAACAACCTGATGGACAACCTCGCTGCGGACTACGTGCGCACGGCGGTGGCAAAGGGGGCGGGGTTCCGCCGCTCGGTGCTGGTTCACGCTCTCAGAAACTCGCTGATTCCTCTGGCCAGTACCCTGGGGCACATCACATCCATTTTTGTGGCAGGCTCTGTGCTCATTGAGATGATCTTTGAGATCAACGGTTTCGGGCTGCTCACTTACAACAGCATCCTGGACCGGGATTATCCCCTGGTCATGGGTCTTTTGGTTATCAATGTGGTGGTGCTGATGCTGGGCAACATCCTGTCTGACTTCTTCGTGGCTCTGGCAGACCCACGCATCCGATTTGAATAACATGTCACCGCGTACCCTGGGCTATTCTCTGGCATCTTATGCAACACTTGCCGCCGTGCTGCGCGGCTGGGGGCTGAGTGTGCCTGTGTTCAAGATTCCCTTCCTGGCGCTGCCTGTAGTGGGCTGGAGTTTGCTGGGAGTGTTTTTTCTGGTGGGCCTCTGGCTGGCTTTCGCCGGTCCGCGCCAGTGGCAGTTCAGCCCGCTGACCCTGAAGCAGTTGCGCCGTTTCAAAGCGATCCGGCGTGGCTATGTGTCATTCCTTGTCCTGCTGGTCTTTGTCGGACTGGGGGCATTGGACGGGTTGCTGGTCGGCAAGCGCGCCCTGGCTGTGAGTTATGAAGGGAAGCTGCATTTCCCGTTTGTATCGGCGGTCCTTCCTGAAACCACCTTTGGCGGTCGTGACGAGAGTGAAACAGACTATCGGGAGCTTCAGCGCAAGTTTCGTGAGGCCAAAGCGGGTAACTGGGTGCTGATGCCGCCAGTGCCATATGATCCCAAGCTGGATACACCGGAGACTGTGATCGAACTGCAGCAGAAGGAAGGTGTGGTTTATACAGAAGAAGCCGGGCAGCCATTCAGCGGACGGGCCTACACGGTTTTCCGGGAAACACCTGGGCAGAAGCGCCAGGAGATGGTTTTCCGCCAGGGCCTGCGCGATGGTGAATTGAGAGGCTGGGACGCTGCCGGAGAGCAGGTGGAAAAAGGCCTCTATGACAATGGCAAACGCACGGAGTACAAGGACTACAACGGCAAGGCAACAGAGCTGGAAAGCCAGACGGACGGGCGGCTTTTCACGGTGATTTATCCGCCCTCGCCACCTTCCTGGAGCCAGGGACATTTCCTGGGCACCACGTCTTCTGGCGGGGATGTGCTGGCCATCCTGTACGGCGGCTGGCAGCAGGCGATCATCGCGTCGGTCCTTTTCGTGACCTTTGTGTTTACAGTGGGCGTGTTTGCGGGCGGAACCCTCGGTTACTTTGGCGGCATTTATGACCTGATCGGCCAGCGTTTTATCGAAATCTGGTCGGTGCTGCCCTTCCTGTTCATCGTGATGATTGTCAGCACCATCGTCAGTCCCAGCCTGTTTCTGCTGGTGGTCATCATTGCGATGTTCAGCTGGATGGCCACGACCACCTACATTCGTACGGCCGCCTACAAGGAAAAAGCCCGCGACTATGTGGCCTCTGCCCGGCTGCTGGGCGCCGGGACCGGCCGGGTGATCTTTAAACACATCCTGCCGAACAGCATTGCCATCCTGGTCACGCTGGCGCCTTTTGAGGTGGCGGCCATCATCACGTCTCTGGCTGCTTTGGACTTCCTGGGTTTTGGACTGCCGCCGGAAGAACCCAGCTGGGGACGCCTGCTGCATGAGGGAACGGAAGACTTCAACTATCCCTGGATTGTCACCAGCGCGTTTGTGGCCATGACCACCGCCCTTGTCCTGGTGACCTTCGTCGGTGAGGCCATTCGCGAGGCCTTCGACCCGAAAAAATTCACGACCTATCGCTGATGAGACATCCCACCTCTGTTTCCCATCTGCCGTCATCCTGGCCTGCCGCGATTCTCAGCCTGTTGCTGGCGGTGTTTGTTGTTTCGTGCGAGAAAACAGATGACCGTTTTCCGCCTTATGACAACACCGCTGAGGTGGAGGCTTTCTGGAAGTCGAAACCTGACCTGTTCCAATGGAAGACGCCGGCGGACATCCCGGCGGATCTGAAGTGGGAGAGCGGCGCCGATGTGCCGGAGTTCGGCGATCCCGCAGCCAAAAAAGGCGGGGTGTATCATGACTTTCATCCCACCTTTCCTGCGACGTATCGTGTGGTGGGGCCGGATGCCAGCGGCACATTCCGCGGAGAGCATCATGACCAGGTGATGATGTGGATGGCCTTCCGCCATCCCGATGCGGATGCATGGGTGCCCTCCATTGCGGACCAGTGGGCCTACTCGGCGGACAAAAAGAAGATCTATTTCCGGATGGATCCGAAGGCGTCTTTCTCAGACGGCACCCCGATCACCGTGGAGGACTTCTTCATGACGTTCTTCATCATGCTGAGCCCGCATATTCAGGACCCTTGGTATAACGACTATTACTTCAAGGAGTTTGAATCCATCACCAAGTATGACGAGCACACGTTCTCCTACACGCTCAAGGAGACTTATCCGGATCCCATGTGGATCGTGGCGGATGTGCAGCCGATGTCTCGGAAGTTCTACAAGGAATTTGGTCCGGATTTCCCCGCCCGTTACCAGTGGCGCAAAGCGCCGAGTACGGGGGCTTATGATTTTGACCCTGAAACGGACGTCACCCGCGGCCGTCGCATCACGCTCAATCGCGTGAAGAACTGGTGGGCGAAGGACAAGAAGCACTTCCGTTACATCTACAACGTGGACAAGATGGACTACCGCATCATCGCGAGCCAGGACAAGGCGTTTGAAGATTTCCGGCAGGGCAAGCTCGACTTCTTTGTCGGCGGCCTGCCTCGATACTGGTATGACAAGGCAGAAATTCCCGAGGTCTACAAGGGCTACATTGAGCGGCATGTGTTCTTCAACGAGTTTCCCCAGGTCAGCTGGGCCATCCGCCTGAATGAAAGCAAGCCGCCGCTGGACAACCAGGACGTGCGTATCGGCATCAACTACGCGATGAACCTGCAGAAGGTGCTGGAAGTGGATTTCCGGGGAGACAAAACGCGGATGAACACGACCGAGTCCGGATTTGGCAGATATACCAATCCCAACATCAAGGCCCGACCCTTTGATCCGGTGAAGGCCCGGGAACATTTTGCCGCAGCAGGCTATACCAAATCCGGTCCCGACGGCATCTTGATGAATGCAGCGGGCAGGCGACTTTCCCTGACCCTCAG
>DASWXG010000004.1:0-5722 GCA_036405615.1 Prosthecobacter sp.
ATTTACAACGACGCGGTCTATTACCGCGACAAGCTGCGCACCGAGTTCAACTACGGCAAGGTGACCCTGCGCGAGCGTTCCCAGGGCGAGGAAATCTACTGGGCCATCATGACCTGGATATCTGCCAAACTGGAGGCCGTGGGCCATGACGGCAGCCAGATGGACCGCATCAACACCGTGATGACGGACTATTATTACGGCAACTTCAGCGTGTTCCAGAGCCTGCCTGACCTCTGGGCCATCGACCAGATCTTCCCGGTCATGCCCATTCACCGCCTGAAGGAGAAGCCCACGCGCAATGTCGTGCTTTCCGACATCACCTGCGACAGCGACGGCAAGATCGCCAAATTCGCCCACAGCGGCGAAATCTGCGGCAGCCTGCCCCTGCATGACCCGCACATCGAAAAAGGCGAGGACTACATGCTTGGCATCTTCCTTGTCGGCGCCTACCAGGAGACCCTGGGAGATCTGCACAATTTGTTAGGCGACACCAACGTCGTCAGCGTCAGCATTGAAGGCGGCAAGCTCAAATACCGCCGTGAGCAGGAAGGCGACAGCGTCGCCGAGGTTCTCTCCTATGTGGAGTATGACCCCAAGGACCTCGCCACCCGCTTCCGCAACCTGGCTGAAAGCGCCGTTGTCTCCAAGCGCATCACAGCCGCAGAGCGTCGCGAGATCATGAACGCTTACGATGCAGGCCTGCGCGGCTACACCTATTTCGAATCTTGATTCCCCGGCTCCGCTTTCTCCGTCTCCCGTCATGAAACGCGCACTGCTCATCCTTCCCGCTTTCAGCCTCTTTTCCTGCATCAGCTTCCCCCGCGCGGAGGCACAGGCGCGCCAGCGCCAGATGGAGCAGGCTGAAAGCAACGGCCAGTATGAAGCCAGCCGCCAGGATGCCCCGGCCGTGAAGACCCGGGAAAACTTCCAGGACCGCTACTTCCGCTGAAGCCGCAGGGCCGGACGTCGGCCTGCAGGCCGTCCTTCATTCCTTCTGTTTCCCCGGCTTGCCTCCGGGCCGCAGGTCGCGTAAAACCGTGACCTCATGGTTCCCATCTCCATCCGCAGCCTGACGAAACATTTTGGCAGGCAGAAAGTGCTCGACCAGGTAAACCTGGAAATCGCGCAGGGAGAGCTCTTCTTCCTTCTGGGTCCCAGCGGCTGTGGAAAGACCACACTGCTGCGTCACATCGCCGGCTTTTACAAGCCGGACCAGGGCCAGATCCTGTTTGATGGCGAAGACGTCAGCCGGCTGCCGCCGCACAAACGCAGCACCGGCATGATGTTTCAAAGCTATGCCCTCTGGCCCCATCTGAATGTGGCCCAAAACGTCGCCTTCGGCCTGGAAGAACGGAAACGCCCGCCCCAGGAAATCGAGACCCGCGTGGCCGAGGCCCTCTCTGCAGTGCGGTTGGAAGGTCTTGGCACGCGGCGCATCTCTCAGCTTTCGGGCGGGCAGCAGCAACGCGTCGCCCTGGCGCGTGCGCTGGTGGTCCGTCCGCGCTGCCTGCTTTTGGACGAGCCCCTTTCCAATCTGGATGCCCGGCTGCGCCATGAAATGCGGTCAGAGATCCGTCGCATCTGCAAGGAGTCCGGCCTCACAGCCATCTATGTCACCCATGACTGCGATGAAGCCTTGAGCATGGCTGACCGCATCGCCGTGCTGGACAACGGGCGGGTGGCTCAAGCCGGCACGCCGGAGGAAATCTACCGAAACCCGGTCTCGCCCATGGTGGCAGGATTCATGGGACAAACAAACATTCTCACAGGCACCGTCCATGCCCGGGCCTCCGGCAGCACCTACGAGGTCAAAACGACCACAGGCATGCTCCGCGCTCGTCCCGCCCAGGCTGAATGGGAGCCCGTTCACGGCGAGAAAGTGCAACTGTCCATCCGGCCAGAATCGCTTACGTTTGGCCTGCATCTGCATTCACCCAACCGTTTTTCCGGCCATATCACCGACACCACCTACCTGGGCGCAAATGTGCAGTATGAACTGAGGATGGCAGACGGCCAGATTCTGAAGATTTGCGAAACCAATCCCCAGGAACTTCGGGGCGGTTCCACAGGTGAAGAAGTCCAGGCCATGGTTCTTCCTAACGATATCGTCATATTGAAGGGCGAATGACCGTCCCGTAACGGCATCCAAGGGGCACAAACTGCTCCATTTTCACTGTCGGAATGAATTTACCGTGAACAGTTCATGCAATCTGCCGTAGCTTACCGCCCCGCCAGTTCATGAACGACCGTTTCCAAATCATTTCCACCCTTGCCTCCAACAGCAACAGCACCCTGCAGCAGGCCTGGGACAAACTGAAAAACCGGGACGTGGCCATCAAGCGCTTGAATGTTCAAGGCGCGCAGACCGAGCCCCTGCTCTATGAAGCCCGCGCACTCTATGCGCTGCGGCATCCCGGCATTGTGACCATTCATGAGTATGGTGCTGACGAGCAAGGCGCTTTCCTCATCACCGAATTCATCAAAGGAGAGACGCTGGATCATCGCCTGGCCCGAGGCCCGCTGCCGCTGGCGGATTTCAAGGCCCTCGTCGTCCAGACCCTGGAGGCGCTGGATGCCGCACACACAGCGGGCTTGATCCATCGCGACCTGAAACCTGAAAACATCATGCTGCCCTGGAATAGCGAAGGCCGTTTCCAGGTGAAACTGATCGACTTCGGTCTGTCCCAGGCCGTGCCGCCCGAAGGTGCCGCGCAGGCCAGCATGGAAGGCTCCGTGCATTTCATGGCACCCGAGCAGTTTGGCAGCGGGCACGTGGATGCCCGCACCGACTTGTATGCCTTCGGCTGTGTCTGCTACCAGGCGCTCACCGGTCAGCTCCCCTTCCCCGGGGATGAAAAAATTCAGGTCATCACCGCCCACCTCTATCCGCCCAGAGTCCCGCTGGCCGAACTCCGTCCAGACCTTAGCGATGGATTCTGCCAGTGGATGGATCAGCTGATGTCTGTGCAGCCGCTGGGCAGGCCAGCCAGCGCAGCCCAGGCTCTCTCGTACTTTCACCGGCTGGCCAACCATCTTCAGGTGAAAGCGGCGGGCGTTATCGAGCCCGAACCCGCCGCAGTCATGATCCTCGAGGAAGAAGAGATGCCAGCAGCCGTCGTGGAAGAAGAGCCGGAGGAAGAAGCACCATTCCTTTCTCCTTCCATAACCCAGCCGCTGGCAGACGTTCCCGCCGCAACTGCCTCCAGCACACAACCGCTGGTGGCGGACGCCGCAGCCACGACACAGCCTTTGGAGGAAGAGACCTTCTTGCGCCCGTCCCAGACTCAGTTGTTGGAGGGGGAGGAAGAACCTTTGCTGGCCACGGCCTCCACCACCCAACCCATCCCCGCAGTCTCAGCACCGCAGTCTGAAGATCCTCCCACCCAGCGCAGAAACCCTCAAATCCAGGCGCCTGCACAGCCTGCTGCCTCCTCCCGCAAATCTCGCAAGGCCGGCTTGAGCATGGGCCTCATCCTGACGGCCTTTGTCTTGGTAATTCTCGGGCAGCTCGGCCTCGCCAGCTACTTCAAATTCGCCGGGCGCGAAGACCGTCAGCACCGTTTTGAAGAACTGAGCAATGACGCCGAAGCCCACGGCTCCGACCTGGACGTGCGCGTGCTGCTGGAGTTTCTGGAGAATCCGGCCACGCAGGACAAGGCGGTCAAAACGCTCGCCCGCCTGCGCGGCGGCGCTTACATCGATGCCCAGTTGCGCGACTATCTCGACAGGGCCAAAGGCACTTCCTTCGGTTTGAAGGTGGTGCAGATTCTCGGCCAGCGCCGGGACACACTGGCCTTTGACATTGTCGCACCGCTCACCACTGACGCACGCGGTGAAGTGCGCAAGGCGGCTTGGAATACCCTGGCCCGCATCACCACTGCGGCAAACCTTCCCAAGGCTGTGGCACTCATTCGCAACGGCAACGGACGGGACCGCGAAGACATTGAAAAAGCTCTCGTCAGCGCCGTTGAAAGCGCTGCCGACAGACCCGCAGCCACGGGCGAACTGCTCAAAGCCTATCGAGGAGCCGCAGACCATGCCGAAAGCCGCGCTACTCTCTTCAATATCCTCGCCCGTGTGGGGGGCGAAGGCACTCTGGACCTGGTGAAGGAAGCCATTGCCGACCCTTCGGAAAAACTGCGCATGGCAGCCATTGTGGTACTGGCAGACTATCCCAGCCATGAGCCGCTGGCAGCCATCACCGCCCGTTTCCCGGAGGAAAAAGAAGACAGCTGCCGTACCTACCTGCTGCTGGCCGCGAGAGAGCTTGTCAGCAAACCCGGCCCCAGTTCTCAGCAGGCGCTGTTCCTCCACGCACAAAGCCTCTACAACCATTGCAAGGACACCGAGGAGAAGCTTCACGCGCTGAATGTCATCAGCCGCACCATTTCGCCCAGCACGGCAGACTTCTTTGAAGACTTCGCCAAAAACTCCGACCTGGATCTGCGTGGGGAGGCCCGCGATCTGGCCATCACCTTCCGCAACAAGCTCACCCAGGTGGTGCCGGTCCCGGCAGCAGAAAAAGCCACGGTTCCCGCCGCCAAAGCTGACCTGCGTGCCGACGGCACCCTCATGCTTGAAAACGGTACGCTCACCCAGTGGACGAACGAAGATGACTGGGCTTCCTGGCTGGTGGAGCTTCCCAGCAACGGCCAGTATGAAGTGGCCATCTACCAGGCGCACGGCAGCAGCCAGACCGGAACTTACGAGGTCCTGATGGCCGGCCAGACAGTGCTCACGGCCGTGGTTCAGACGGCCAGTGACAAAGACTTCAAAGGCTTTGTGGTCGGCAACTTCGATGTCCAGCAACCCGGCATCTACCGCCTGCGCGTCCGCCCGAAAACCATTCCGGCTGAAGACAGCCTTCTCCAGCTTCAAAAGCTGGTCATCAAACGCCTGTAGGCTCTGGTCAGCAGGCCCCCTTTACTTCAGATCGTCGTTCCACGCCGCCCCTTCCCGGGAGCGGCGTGGTTTGTTTTGGCCCTGCGACCGGCGGAAAGTGCCCAGGTAAGGAGTTTGTAAGGCAGTCAACGGTTATTGATTCTACATTTTGCAACACTAACATGATTACGTTCTCATATTTGAAAACAAACCGTGATCATGTTTTCAGCCACACCCTTTCACATCCTTCTTCTGGCACTTGTGCTGGCGGGGGTGTTTCCCTCCCTTTCCCAAGGCGGTGGTGCCACGCGTCTCATGATGGATCTGTCGGACCAGCCGGATGAGGTTCAGCTGAGCGCTTTCGACGTGGCCGTGGTGAGAGCCGATGCACGGCTGAATCTCGAAACTCAGCAATCCCTGGGAAACAAGGTTCTGGCCCGGCTGAACCTGGCGGAAGTGGCCTTGGACTCTCCGGAAGCAGAGGCCGCGCGCAGCGTGGGTCTTCCCTTGACTGAGATGACAGAGGCAGGCTGCGCAAAGCTGGATGCCACCCATCCAAACTGGATTCCGCTGGTCGTCCGGGAGATCGTCCAAAACGCTGCCGAAAAGGGATTCGACGGATTTGTACTGAAGGGGCTCGCAACGCTCGCTCAGGGTGCCGGGCGCGGAGCTTGCATCACCGTCATTCAGGAACTGGACCACGTCTATCCGGACAAGATGATCGTGATTGAAGACGGCATCAATCTTGTGCCTGAGGTGCGGCTTCATCTGGATGCCGTTCTCCTTGCCGGTTCCGGCAGCGAAGCCATGGACCGTGATGAAGCCATCCGGCAGGTGCGCC
>DASWXG010000005.1:0-1775 GCA_036405615.1 Prosthecobacter sp.
GAGACCGATGTCTTCCTGCCTTTGGAAGAACGTGCAGCCCTGGCTGATACGAGCGGGGCCGCTGCCTTTGTCAGCATCCACCTCAACACCAGTTCCTCGCCCGAAGTGCGGGGTATCGAAACCTACTACAACGAACAAAAAGCCCTCTCGGCCCAGCGCGCCTTGCAGGCTCGCTGGGCTTTGCCGGCAGGGGCGGTTCAAGACCGCCGGGGCCGCTGGCTGGCCGACTGCCTGCAACGCCATGTCTGCCTGACCACCGGGGCCGAAAGCCGCGGCATCAAACAGAAAAACTACGCCGTGGTCAGCCAGACCCACATCCCGGCGGCACTGGTGGAGTGCGGCTTTCTCACCCACCCGGGAGAAAAACAAAAACTCACTGACGCGGCCTACCAACGACAATTGGTTCGCGGGCTGGCGGCAGGTCTGTCCAGTTTTCTCAAAGGGCATCTGCCCAGCCCGGGCCATGGCGTGCAGGCCACCCTTGCATCCCCATTGCCAGCAGCCGCAGACACAGAGGTCCCTGAAAAGGCACCTTAAGCTTCATCACACGGTGGAAAATCAGTTTCTTGGGCGAAGCATGGTGCTATAGCGGACGCAATGCCCGCCACCTTCCTCCGACAGCTTGCCTGGACTCTGGTCCTGGTGGCGGTGGCATCCCTCGCACTCTACGCCACCTTCGCGTCAGTCCACTACCGGTGGAACTGGAATCACGCCTGGCTTTACCGCCAGCAGATGCTCGCAGGCTGGGTCACCACGCTGGCGATTTCCGGCGGTGCCATGCTGATCAGCATCCTCGTCGGTTTTGTACTCATGGCCGGACGCCGCAGTCCTGTGCTGCCGCTGCGGCTGCTGTGCACAGGCATCGTGGAACTCTTGCGCGGCTCGCCGCTGCTGGTGCAGTTGCTCATTGGTTATTACATCATCGCCACCGCCCTTCAGGTGCGGGAGCCTCTGGTGGTCGGCATGGTTCTTCTCGGCTGTTTTGAAGGGGCCTATCTGGCCGAGATCTTCCGCGGGGCTGTGGAGAGCATCGGGGCCTCTCAGCGGGAAGCCGCCCGGGCAGTCGGCTTCAACAAGGTCCAGACCTACCGCTACGTCATCATTCCGCAGGCCATTCGCCGGGCTCTTCCCGGAACCACGGGCCAGCTCGTCTCTCTCATCAAAGACTCGTCCCTGCTCTCTGTCATCGGTATCGAGGAGCTGGTCCAAAAGGTCCGCATCCTCAACAGCGGCAGCTACACCGCCCTGGAAGGGTACCTTCCCCTGGCAGCAGCCTATCTCATCGTCACCCTGCCCCTCTCCTGGGCGGCACGGCGGCTGGAAAGGAGGTTCGCTTATGAAACTTGAAGCAGCCTCCGTGGTGAAACGCTTCGGCGATTTCACGGCCCTCAATGGCGTCAGTTTTCAAACCGGCGACGACGCCCGCGTCATCGTACTCCTGGGTCCGAGCGGCGGAGGGAAATCCACCCTGCTGCGCGTTTTGGGCGGCTTGCTGCTGCCGGAATCTGGCACAGTGACTGTGGACGGCAAGGAACTGCCTCACGATGAAACGGCTGCTTTGCAGACGCTGCGCCAGAACGGTTTTGTCTTTCAGGGCTACAACCTCTTTCCGCATCTCACCGCTCTTCAAAATGTCATGCTGCCGCTGACGGTGGTTCACCGGCAGGCGGCAGACGCGGCCCATCAGCGTTCCGAAGTGCTCCTCACCCGTCTCGGTCTGGCAGCCCACATGCACAAACGTCCGGCGGAGCTCTCCGGCGGCCAGCAGCAGCGCG
>DASWXG010000006.1:0-6455 GCA_036405615.1 Prosthecobacter sp.
CAAACAATCGTCAACAACTGCAAACCACAGCAAACAGCAGTAGGAGTGCTTGCCTCACTTCATCACCGTCCCCACCATGCTTTTGCGGGCGCGGTTGCAACATCCCCGCCATGCCCCCCTCACTTCGGAGCAAGGTACCCGGCCAGAGCACGGCCCAGACAGGCACCGGTTTTGTGATACCCTTCCACGGTGCTGACCGGGGTGTTCCAGGGAGTCTCCAAGGTGAGTGAGAGGATGTCTTTGCCGCATTTCTCGTGGACCCAGTTTTTGGAAATCTGGCGCCACAGCGGATGGTAGCTGGTGCCGCTTTCACGAGGCGTGATCTCGAGAGGAATCGGATTCCCGGCAAAGGCGCGGCGGGTCAGTTCGATGAAGTGCTTTTGCGATTCCCATGCCGGTTCACCGATGAGGTCTTTGGGCGTGACAAAAAAGAAGGCCTTCTTGTCGCCCGGGGCCGGGTTGTGGAGATCACAGAAGACCTTCAGACGCCCTTGCGCCGCATAGGCCAGCATCTGCTTTTGCGCTGCCGCCACCTCCGGCCAGTGCGGCTCGTCTTTCCAGTCTCGGTTGTGATCCTGCGGCAGGGCGTCCTTGCCGCCGTCGCCCGTGGCCACATGGTCCACATCCATCACCGGTACAAACACGATCTCGGCCGTTTCGCGCAGTTGCCTGGCCAGAGGTTCTTCAGACAGCAGCCATTGGACGACGCCTTCCCCCACCACACTGGCACCGCTCTCCCACGCGTGCTGCCGGGCCTGCAGCCAGACCACCGGTTTCCCCTCCCCTGCGGCGATGCGCATGGCCGGCACGGGACGTCCCTCCCGCGTGGTGGCGAGGGTAAAAGGTGTCACCCAGGAAGGATGTTGTCTGGCGAGTCTGTCAATCAGCGCCGAGCCTGTTGTGCCGGTGAACAAAGGCCCCCAGGCCACCCAAAGGCTGGCCGTTTCCGGGGTGATGGAATACACCATTTTGTCCCCCTCCACCTTCCCGGCTGCGCCATAGGTCCAGGTGCTGCCATCTTTGGACAGAGATGGATGCAGGGGCCGCGACCAGCTTGCCGACAGCGGAGGATTGCCCTTGCCCGCGGTGGACTGGTGCTGGCGCTGGTCGGAAGGCAGCAATTTCAGCGTCACCTTCTGGCCCGCTTCCAGCCCTTCCAGACGCAGAGCCCACCAGCAGGCCCAGCCGCGTGTACTGTCGCCACCCGGCATTATCGTCACCGTGCGGCTTTCCGGATCCAGCTTCACCACGCGGGCGGAGCCGCCTTCAAAATTCGTATGCACGGACAGCGCAGCGAAAGCCGCTGCGGCAGGCGACAGAAGAACCAGGGCAAACGGAAGAAGGCTGAGGCGGCGGCGCATCATGGCAGGTGCATCAATAGACGTTCCGGCCGGGTCACTTCATACCGGTGAATGAAGCGAATGAAGAAGCTGAAATGAAAAAGGCAGGCCGGCATTCATTCACCGGCCTGCCCAGAAGTTCTTCAAAAACGGATTTCTTCCATCCTCCTCAAGCCCGCTTCAGCTTGCCGCTGGCGGTGAGCGGCAGTTCTGTCACGGCACTGAACAGCAGCGGGATCTTGTAACCGGCCAGATGGGCCCGGCAGTGATTACGCAGTTCCATCGTGGTGGGCGCACCTTCGGGGCTGGCGATGTAGCGGACGATGGGCACCTCGCCATACAGCGGATGCAGGCGGGCCTCCACCAGCGAACGCTGCACTTTGGGATGGGAGTCCAGCACACGTTCCACTTCCTCCGGGAACACCTTCATGCCGCCGACATTGATCAACGTCTTCTTGCGTCCGCAGATGGTCACCCGGCCTGCGGCATCGCGGCGGCCCAGGTCGCCCGTGGCAAACCAGCCACCGGCATCCACCACCTCAGCACGGGTCAGCCAGGGGTCCAGATAGGCATCAAACATGCCCTTGCCCTTCAGGCAAATTTCACCCGGTTCACCCTGCGGAGGCTCCTTGCCAGAGTCATCTTTGAGCAGGCATTCATAGGCAGGCAGCGGCAGGCCGATGGCCTCCGGCGCATCCTGGGCACCGCTGAGATTCAAGACCGGCAGGCCAAGCTCGATGATGCCCAGCCCCTGGATGAGATCGCGGCCGAAGCGTGTGCGGAATTTTTCCGCCGTGGCAGCGTCCAGTGCAGCCGCCGTGGCCACCGCCAGGCGCAGGTTTGTCCATTCGCCCACAGGCGGGGCTTCCACCAGCTGGCGGTAGTGGACCGGGCTGCCATACATGACCGTGGCCTTCTGCTCGGCCCCTGCGCGCAGCAGGTCCTCACCCAGATGCGTTTCCTCGATGATGGTCGTCGCGCCGTGATAGAGATACAGCACAATGGAGACCGCAAAATGATGCGCCATGGGCAGCACCCACAGCACGCGGTCACCAGGGCCGATGCGCAGGCCTTCATTGGCCGCAGTGATGCGCTCCAGCAAAGACTCATGCGCCAGCAGCACGCCTTTGGACTTGCCCGTGGTGCCGGAGCTGAAACGGATGAAGGCGGGATTCAGCGCCTCAAACGCAGCGCCCGGGAATGAAGGAACGGCCGCAGGCAGACGCTTGATCAGCACCTTCTGCCCGGCCACCTCCAGCGCACCGCTGTCCTGGGAACCTTCCGGCAGCCAGGTGGCGAGGGATTCTGCGACCAGCACTGCATCCATGCCTGTGCGGGTGGCGAGATCACGCTTTTCTTCATCGGCCAGTTCGTCCGGAATCGGCACAAAACAAGCCCCGACGGCAAGCGTGGCCAGCGCCAGCGGCACATAGTCCAGGCTGCTGGGGAAATGTACGCCGATGCGAAGACGGTCCGGGCGGCCTGCGGCGGAAGGCAGCGCCTGACGCACCGTGGCGGCCAGGGAATCACACTGCTGGAACAGGGCCTGATAAGTCAGGGAACGCTCTTTTTGAACCAGTGCCACTGCTTCGGGAATGGCACGCTGACGGATGGCTTCGACAATGCTGAACATGAAAACGAAAATCGGGACGGGACAGTCAGATCAGGTCTGAAAAGGAGCGGATGAGGAAGCCCGGGCTTTCATAGTAACAATCCGGCCGGGACCTGTCACACGACAAGGGTCCGCAGCCGGACGGGGCTGAACCCTGCGTCTTCCTTTCCCTGCTTTGGTTTAGAACTTCCAGGAGGCACCGACGGTGAAACCCAGCGAGTTCAGACCGGGGTTGGGATCAGTCGCGCCCTGGTTGGACAGGTGCTGGAACATGGCACCGGCGCGCAGGGCGACAGTTTCCGTAACAGCGTAGGAAACACCGGCAGCGGCGAACCAATTGTATGTAAAGTCCTGCCCCTGGCCGCCTTCCACGCCCTGGGAGTCAATCCAGCCGCAGCCACCGCCGATCTGGCCGAAAACGGACCAGGTGCCGGAGGCATCCCAAAACTCAAGAGACGGAGCGGCCATGATACCGAAGTAGTGGTTTTCAGGTCCCACCAGGATGGCCTGGCCCAAAGCGGCAAAACGGCTGCGCACGACCAGGGCAGAGCCATCGGCAAATTCATGATGCATCATGTAGGCCGGACGCCAGGAAAGCATCACCGGCAGGCTCTCATAGTCCAGCGGGGTGTCGCCGCCCACTTTCCACAGATAGCCAGCTTCCAGGTCGATGGCGTTCTGTTCCCAGGGCCGGAGCCCGGAAGCAGAGCCCTGGGCGATCGGGGTCGGGGCGGGCTCCTTGGCAAAGGCTGCGGCAGTCACGAGAGACAGAATGGTGAGAAGGCGCTTCATGCGCGCCCATGAAGCCATGAAGCCTTGCCGGATGCAAGGAAAGGATGCAGAGAGAAACTTATGGAGGCAGGCACGCTATCTTTATGCTTGATTCGTATAGTCCACAGTCCTGCATGACCTCTCTCCGCCTCCTCCCCCTCTGTCTGCTTGCCGTGCTGTCCACGCTGCTCTCCAGTTGCAGCACCCAGCCCGCCCCCAACAACGGTTCTGCCGGACAGAATCTCTTCCGCTACGGACGCCACGGCATCCACGCTGTGGGCAAGCTGCCAGGGCGCTTCATCGGCCTGTTCCGCAATGACGGTTCTTACTGGCACGCAGACCGGGTTCCTGGACGGCCTTCCATCCGCATCGTCCTCGGCGAACAGATGGTGTATCTCTACAAGGGCGGGCATCTCGCAGGCGCATCTCCCATCTCCTCCGGTGCTGAAGGTTATGACACCCGGCCCGGCCGCTACCGCGTGATCGAAAAAGACATTGATCACAAATCCTCCATCTACGGCGACTACGAGGACTACCAGGGCAATGTCATCCGGACCAACATTGACAACCGTAAGGACCGCCGCCCGCCGGGCACCCGGTTTGAAGGGGCGAAGATGTACTACTTCATGCGCATCTACGGCGGTGTCGGCATGCACCAGGGCTACCTCCCCGGTTACCCTGCATCCCACGGCTGCATCCGCCTCCCCGGCCACATGGCCGAGAAGTTCTTCCGCGCCTGCCCCATGGGCACGCCCGTGACGATTGTGCCGTGACGCAAGAAGGAACGCCGCCGGGGTTCATTCATGACCCAGGCGGCGCATCACATCTCCCCACCGCTCCACTCCTTGTGTCCGAGGGCGCACGAGAGTGCTACGTCATGGATGCTCAGGGCAGGATGCCCTCGCTCCCGGCAGAGTTAGCATGGCCCATGGAGCCGCTGAATCCGGAACCTCGCGCAGCGCTGAATGAAGCGGCTCAATCCGCCATACTCACCGACGACAGTTCACAGAACCGGCTCTCGTGAACGCGGCCATGTCTGTACCAAGGAGTGAGGGCATCCTGCCCTCAGCATCCCTCATTGCAGTAGTTCCCACAGGCCAGCCTACTTGCGGCCCGCGGCTTTCTTTCCTGCCTTCTTTCCCGGCCCTGCTTTTTTACCATTCTTCTGGTTAGACACCTTCACGCTTTTGCGCGCGGCAGGGGTGGGTTTTTCCAGTTCCTTCAGCTCCTGTTCCAGCTCTGCCGCACGGGCTTCCAGTTCGGCGAGCTTCTGAGAGCGCTCTTCACGTGTTTTGAGAATGCGCTTCAGCTTCGGCCAGTACTTTTCATCCAGGATGTAGCCGATGCAGCGCGCGGTACCGCAGCGGCAGGGATGGTCTTCCCAGGTTTCGAGATCGAAACCATAGTTGAACGAAAGCTCCTCGCCCTGGGCGATGTTGCGCTTGGCATAGATCCAGATACGGCCGCGTTCGATAAACGCCTCGCTGTTCGGATCGCAGGAATGGTTGATCAGGCGGGCCGTGTTATACGGCTTGCCGCCGTCCAGGTCATAGCGCTGGTTGAGCGTGAAGATGTAAACCGCAGCGCCCCCGGTTTTCGCCGCGCGGCTGGCCAGGGCATTGCCACGGCGCTCGCTTTCAGCCTTGGTGATCTTTTCCCCGACATACTCGATAATGGGGGAACCTTTGGGGATGTCCGCGCGGGCAAAGACGCCGCGCTGATGAATGGCTGAACGACGGACGATCCACTTCTGGGGAGTTTTGGCTTCAGGCATAGCGGCGATGTGCAGCGGATGTGATGCCGATGCCACAGGGAAAGTCAAGACAAGCGGCAAAAACCTGCACCCGCAATACCGGAAATCAGGGTCTTGGCGACTCTGCCCGCAACAACAGAAAGGAGATCAGGAGACCGAAGACGCTCAGCCCGCAGCGGAGGCACCCGGCTGTGCGGCCAGGGCGGCAGCAGCGCGGGCCTTGGCCACCTCGGCCTTGCGCAGGATCTCGTCCGGGCTCGGCAGGGAGGCGAGCACATCCATGGGGATGAAGCCGTCGCTGACCAGTTTGGTCAGGCACTTTTTGCGTTCGTCCAGGGCCTTGTCCGGGCTGCGTTCCTTGCTGAAACGGCTCTTGGCGGCGGCGCTGCGGTCCTTCAGGGCGGCGTAGATGTCGCCACCCAGCAGGGAAGAAATGTCCACCTTCATCTTCTCGCGGCCATGATCCGCAGCGCTGACTTCATCACCATTGATGGGTCCGGCCTGATACTTGGGAAACATGATGGCGACCTCCGGGCACACGCGGGAGCAGGCCGGGCAGTTGGTCTTGCAGTTGTCATTGTTCTGCACCTGGATCTTGTTCTCCTCGCTGACGCCGTAGACGTCGAAGAGGCAAAAGCTGAGGCACTGCATGCAGTTCGTGCATCGGCTGTAGTCGATGACCGGGAACCAGGGTTTCCATTTGCCCGGCTCGTTCATCGGCTTGCTGCCACGGCTCTTCTCCACCAGAGACACGACACCTTCGGCATCCAGCCCGGTGATGTCGCGGGCGTCAATCTGAATCCGGCCGGAAGCATCTTCCAAAGCAGGAGCCTCCCCGCCGGGAAAACTGCCCAGCAAAAGGAGAGTGTGATCATCCGCAGGAGAAGCAGTGCCGCGCCCCCCTTCCCCAGTGACACGGGCCACAGCATAGCCTTTGTCCAGCAAGGCCGCCATCACACGGCCGCGGGCCTCGGCAGGC
>DASWXG010000007.1:0-4096 GCA_036405615.1 Prosthecobacter sp.
AGCCCTTTGCTTCCCCGGATTATCGCGGGCCTTACACCCCCATCAAAACCTCCATCCCCGGAGAGTATGTGGGCGAGAAGTTCCAGAACATCGCCAAGATCATGAACAAGCTGACGGTCATCCGCAGCATGACTCATGGCGAAGCTGCCCACGAGCGCGGTACCCACAACATGTTCACCGGCTATCGCCCGAGCCCGGCGATCAAGTTCCCGAGCTTCGGCTCCATCATTTCCCACGAACTGGGCACCCGCAACAACCTGCCGCCTTACGTGGCCGTGCCAGGGGTCATCGCTCCTGAACAGGGAACGGGTTACATGAGCAGCGCCTTTGGGCCCTTTGCCCTCGGCAGCGATCCTGCAGACAAGAATTTCACGGTCCGCGACCTGCTGACCCCCAAGGACATTGACGAGAAGCGCTTCGACCGCCGCCGTTCCCTTCTGGGAGCCGTGGATGAGCACTTCCGCTCCGTTGAGAAGTCGGATGCCATCAATGCCATGGACAGCTTCTACCAGTCCGCTTACGGCCTGATCGGCAGCAGCCAGGCTCGTGAAGCTTTCGATCTGAACAAAGAGACTCCGAAGCTTCGCGATGAATACGGTCGCAACAGCGCCGGCCAGCGCTTCCTGCTCGCCCGCCGCCTTGTGGAAGCCGGTGTGCGCATGGTGTCCGTGAATTTTGGTGGCTGGGACCACCACAGCAACATCAAGAGCGCCTTCGACGGCCAGGGACCGCAGTTCGACCAGGCCTTCGCCCGCCTCATCACCGACCTGGCGGACCGCGGCATGCTGAAGAAGACCCTCGTCATGGTCAGTTCCGAATTCGGCCGCACGCCGAAGATCAACGGCACTAACGGCCGTGACCACTGGCCTCGCGTCTTCTCCGTCGCCATGGCTGGTGGCGGCGTGAAGGAAGGTTACATCCACGGCGCGTCTGACGCCCTCGGCGGTGAGCCGGATCGCGATGCTGTGGGTCCGGAAGACCTTGCCAAAACCATGTATCGTCTCCTCGGCATCAACAGCGAGAAGCGCATCATGTCCGATGGTGCCCGCCCGATCGACATCGTCAACGGCGGCCGCATCCTCAACGAGATCATTGCCTGACCGGCGAACGCCTTGCCGAAGACTGGCTTCGAAGGCGGTGTGGAAAAAACCACACCGCCTTTTGCTTATCCGCTCACAACGGCCTGCATTTCCCAATTTTGCCAAAAAGCCCCGCCTGCACCGCGTAGGTACTCCATACCCCCATTCTGCTCATGAACACCCGCCGTCTTGTCACCCAGCTTTCGATGTTGCTTCTCGGAGGCGCATCCTTGCAGGCTGCCTACCCGGAATTTAGCACCACCAAGCCCAATGGGGCCCAGCGTGGCACGGAAGTGAAGCTGACTGTCACCGGCAGCCGCCTGGATGACTTTGAAAGCATGATCTTTTTCTCCCCCGGCTTCACCCAGAAGAGCGTGGACAAAGTGGAGAAGAACAAGGTGGAGTTGACCCTCGCCATTGCTCCCGGAGCGGAACTTGGCAACCACCTCATGCGCATCCGCACAAAGTCCGGCGTCTCCCACGCCCGGCAGTTCTTTGTCGGCCCTTTCCCGAACGTTGAAGAAAAAGAACCAAACTCCGTCTTTGATGCAGCCCAGACCATTGGCCTGAACCAGACTGTGGAGGGATTGATCACCAACGAGGACGTGGACTATTACAAGCTGACCGTTAAAAAAGGCCAGCGCATCAGCCTTGAGGTGGATGGTCTCCGCCTCGGTTACACCGTGTGTGATCCCTATATCGCCATCCTCGACAAGGACCGGTTTGAAAAAGCTTTTTCGGATGACACCATTCTGCATCGTCAGGACGGTTACTGCTCCTTCGTGGCGGAATATGATGGCGACTACTATGTGATGGTGCGCGAGTCCTCTTACCGCGGGGGCTCCACCAGCTTCTACCGGCTGCATGTCGGCAGTTTCCGCCGTCCGGATGTGGTGTATCCTGCCGGAGGCTTGCTTGGCAGCAAAACCAAAGTCCGGTTCATTGATAACAACGGCGCTTTTGAAGAGGATGTGCAGCTGCCCGCCGCCCAGGATCCCGGCTACATGATTTTCTCCACCGGTGCTGAGGCTGCCCCTTCGGGCAATCCCTTCCGCCTTGTGGCTTTTGAGAACACCCTGGAAGCAGAGCCTAACAACGGCCAGTCGAATGCCACCCCGGTGGTGGCGGGCGAGCCTGCTGCGCTCAATGGCATCATCAGTGAGCCAGGGGATGCGGACTTCTTCAAAATCACGCTGAAAAAAGACCAGCAGGTGGTGATTCAAGCCTTTGCTCAGAGCCTGGGCTCCCCCCTGGATTCCGTGGTGGGCATTTACAATGCCAAAGGCGGTCGTCTCGGTGCCAATGACGATGGTGGCGGGCGTCGCCGTCTGGACAGCAAACAGACCGTCAAAGTGCCCGCCGATGGCGACTACTTCATCAGCGTGGCGGATCACCTTGGTCGCGGAGCGCCTAACTTTGTGTACCGTCTCGAAGTGGTGGCTAGCCAGCCGGAACTGACGTTTGCCTCTCCGCATTATTCGGTCAATGACTCCCACTACCGCCAGTTCATGACCATTCCTCGTGGTGGTCGCATGGCTTTGCTGGAGAATTTCTCCCGCAGCAATGTCGGTGGTGACTTTAAGTTTGAGGCCGCCAATCTGCCCCCCGGGGTGAAACTTCTGACGGAACTGGCCCCGAAGGACCAGCCCGGCATGCCACTTGTGTTTGAGGCAGCTGCTGACGCGCCTCTCGGGCACGCAACAGTACCGGTGGAACTGAAGGCGGTGGACCCCAATGTCAAAGTGGTTGGCAAGATGCGCCAGGAGTTTGACATCGTCCGTCAGGGCAATGTGGTTTTCTACACCGAGATCCAGGACAAGCTGCCCGTCTCCGTGGTCGAGGAAGCCCCTTATTCATTGGAGATCGTGAAGCCCGCCGTACCGCTGGTGAACAACGGCATTCTTAACCTGACGGTGAAAGCCACCCGCAAGGAAGGTTTCAAGGCTCCCATCCGCGTGCTCATGGTCTGGAAGCCCACTGGCATCAGCACCTTGGGAGAGCAGACGATTGCCGAGGGACAGAACGAGACGACTTTTGTCCTGGATGCCAATGCCAACACCCCGGCCGGAACCTGGAAGTTTGTCGTCATGGGCGAGGCAGACGCCGGCAATGGCCGCGTTTACAATGCCTCCCCCTTCTGTGAGGTCACCACAGCTCCGGCTTATGTCAGCGCTCCTGCCATTCCACTGACCGCTGTGGAGCAGGGCCAGGAAACCGTCATGGTGGCGAAGGTCGAACTCCTGCAGCCTTTTGAGGGCGAAGCCGAGGCTTCCATCGTCGGTGTTCCGGAAACCATCCCGATTGAATCCGCCAAGATCACCAAGGACACCAAAGAAGTCTCCTTCAAGGTGAAGACCCATGACAAGTCCCCCGTTGGAAAGCAGGGCAACCTGTTTGTTCGTGTGGATGTTCCTGTGAAAGGCGGCACCACCACACACCGCATCGCGCTCGGATCCATCCTTCGCATCGACGCCCCTCGCAAGGTGGTGGCCAAACCTGCCGTGGTGGCTGAGAACAAGCCCAAGGAAGCCCCTAAACCGGCCGCACCAAAGCCGCTGTCCCGTCTGGAGCAACTGCGCCAGGAAGCCTCCGGTGGCAAGTAATCCAGGGTTCGGCTCAAATCTCTGATTCAGTGGCGGAGGCAGAAATGCCTCCGCTTTTTTTTTGCAATGAATCACCTGCTGGCAATGCGCCTGGCATCACAGAAGGGTTTCGGAAAGGGCCACCTGTCCCGTTCAGGAAGGAACTGTGCTTGGCGGGATATGGGCGGCTGAATTGGGATTCGAGGAACGTGACCAGTCCGGATATCGCTCTGCGACATGGCACGTGTTTGCGGATGTTTGACCCGGCCTTGAAAGGCCGGGCTGCCAGCCGGTCACTGCCTTGCGGCTGGAAGCCTGAACCTGCGGAGAGGGATGCGGTTTGCCAGCTCGTATCTTCTTGCAAACGTCGTATGATCGTCCCCTCCGCCCGAAAACGGGTTGGAGTGATGTAGTCACGGCTTGGCTGGCTGCACA
>DASWXG010000008.1:0-14947 GCA_036405615.1 Prosthecobacter sp.
GTGGCTTGCGAGCCAGCCACCAGCCACCGGCGATCATACCCAGGGGAATGAGGAATTTCAGCCACTCGGTGGCCTTTTCAATGAGGGCGAGAATGTTGCCTTTCCACTCAAAACGGGCCCCATCCGGGGTACTCATGAAGAGGTGATTTTCCCGCGCGCGGATGAGATCGGCCATGTTGCTGTGACGGCCATAGTACTTTTGCAGCAAAGCCTCGTCGCGGGCCAGGTCTTCCAGGCCCAGCACCTTGCCAGCACCGTCCTGGGGCACCACCTCGAGATCCGGGTCATACAGATGCCAGTCACCATCATACCAGACTTCCATCACCACATGTCCTTGCAGCCCTACATGGCGGGCCTTGAAACCGTGCTCCCGCGCCAGCCTTAGCAGCAGGTAAGAGGCCTGGTCGCAGAGCAACGAGGAGCCCTGGGTTACCAGACGGTCTGTGGACCAGACGTGCCGGAAAGTGGAGTGGAGGAAACCGGCGGTGTAGAGAATCCAGTTGGAAGCCAGCGTATGGAGGGCTTCCTCGTGGGTGAAGCGGTCCACCACCACTTCATACATGGCCTGAAGCTTCGCGGGATCTTGCGGCTGCCCGGCCAGTTTTTGGTCCACCGCCGCCAGGAGGGCATCATAGTCGGGGGTTCGAAGAACCAGGGAGGGGTCAAATCGTTCCCAGTCGCGTTTTTCGTAGGTGTGCCCTTTGCCCCAGGAAGTCCACTGCCCGGCAGCGGCAATACCCAAGAGCACTGCACCTGCACAAATGCACAGCACTCCAAGAATGCGAAACAGTCGGCGGGGGCGGGTGGACATTTATATGGAAATCTAGGTGGATACGCACGTCCCACGAGTAAAAAAACCGTAAACCACGGGCAAATATTCTCATTCTGGCGAAAAATACCCAGGGCAACCCGGCCGCTGGCGCAGGGGCATCAGTGCCGCTCATGCTGTCCATGAGCAAAATCCCCTTTGCGAATGTCCCCCGCACGGGTATGACTTCCGCCCCCGCGCTGGCGGCCTAACCTACCCCTACTGACTGAAAATGAGCCAAAAAGTGACTTCGGATTGATCGGCCTCGCCGTGATGGGCCAGAACCTGGTATTGAACGTGGAGAGCCGCGGCTTCCAGGTTTCCGTGTATAACCGCACCACCGCCACCACCGACGAGTTCATCGCCAAGCACCCGGGCAAAAAGCTGGTGGGCGCCAAGACGCTGGAAGAGTTCGTCCAGTCCCTGGCCACTCCGCGCAAGATTCAGATCATGGTCAAGTCCAGCGCTGTGAAGGACACAGACCGCGACGCTGTGGACGCTGTGATCGAGCAGCTCATCCCTCTCCTTGAGAAGGACGATATCATCATCGATGGCGGCAACAGCTATTACCAGACCACCGAGCGCCGCGACGCCTACCTTACTGAAAAAGGCCTCCGCTTCATCGGCGCTGGCGTTTCCGGCGGTGAAGAAGGTGCCCGCAAAGGCCCCTCCATCATGCCCGGCGGCCCTGGCAGCACCTGGGAAGTGATGAAGCCCATCTTTGAAAGCATTTCCGCCAAAGTGGACGGAGAGCCTTGCGTCATCCACATTGGCCCCGGCGGTGCCGGCCACTATGTGAAGATGATCCACAACGGCATCGAGTATGGCGACATGCAGCTTATCTGCGAAGCCTACAACATCTTCAAGGCCGCAGGCATCACCACCGACGAGATGGCCGCCATCTTTAACGAGTGGAACGAAGGCGACCTCCTCAGCTACCTCATCCAGATCACCGGCAAGGCCCTGGAGCAGAAAGACGCCGAAACCGGCAAGCCGATCGTCGAACTCATCGTCGACAAGGCAGGCCAGAAGGGCACCGGCCAGTGGACGCTCCTCAACGCGGCTGAAAACGCCGTGGTGATCAGCACCATCAATGCCGCTGTGGAAGCCCGCATTCTTTCCTCCCAGAAGAAGCAGCGTGTGGCCGCCAGCAAGGAACTGACCGGCCCGGCCGTGAACATCACCACGGAGAAGGCTGAACTGGTGAAGAAGGTGCACGACGCCCTCTACGCCTCCAAGATCATCTCCTACGCTCAGGGCCTGGACCTCATCAAGACCATGGGCGAGAAGAAGAACTGGGGCCTCGACCTCGGCCGTATCGCCTCCATCTGGCGCGGCGGTTGCATCATCCGTGCCCGCTTCCTCAACCGCATCACAGACGCCTACCGCAGCAACCCTGCCCTGGTGAACCTGATGCTGGACCCGTTCTTCAAGGACGTGCTCAGCAAGACCCAGCAGAACTGGCGCGAAGTGGTCTCCCTGGCCACCCTCAACGGCATCCCGGTGCCTGCCTTCTCCGCCTCCCTGGGCTACTACGACAGCTACCGCGCCGAGCGCCTGCCAGCCAACCTGCTGCAGGCCCAGCGCGACTTCTTCGGCGCCCACACCTACGAGCGTCTGGACAAGCCCGAAGGCGAGTTCTTCCACACCGAGTGGCCTGAAGTGATCGGCTAATCCATCATGGTAGGGACGCGCTGCGCCGCGTCCGACTCTTCAAAGGCGGCTGAGGCAACTCAGCCGCCTTTTTTGTCGTCGTGAGCAAGTCTGGCAGAGCTGGCACATTCACCGGCAACTTTGCAGCCAGTTCACAAGCATGTCCTGAATCTGGCCTCTTTTGCGAAAAAACAGGAAGTGATCTTCGCCTTCAAACTCTCGTAGTGATACCTGCATACCCGACTTCTCAAAGGCAGCAGCATATTGAGAGACATAGTCCCAGGGGACGCGATCGTCATTCAGTCCCGAGAAAATCAGCAACGGCCTCGGGCCGAGACGGCGGCTCAGGTTCTCCGGAGTGATGCGGCTATGCAGCACGGCGGAGACCAGGATCACCGAACGAAAACTCATGCCTTCTTGAACTCCGGTCGCGCACACTCCTTTCCCACCATTGGAGAGTCCCATGAGATGGATCTGTTCCGGGTCTACGAGCGCAAATCTTCCCGCATCACGGACAGCCGCTAACACGGCCTCCGCTCCCTCGCTCTGTTCCCAATTTCCCAAACCGAAAGTGGGCGCGACCACACAACATCCTGCTCTGTCTGCAACCTTGGAAAGCAGCCAGATGTAGGCCTTGAAGTTTCCTCCGCTGCCATGCAAAAAGACGATCAACGGAGAAGGCTTGTCCCTGTTCACCCGCGGAGGAATGTAGTGAAAATAGTGTCCCGCCCGGAACTCGGCAAACGTGATTTCATCATAGATTGCCGGCAGTGCCGAACCGCAGGCTGCGAAATCATCATCCTCAGCCATATCTGCATAGATGGAATCCGTCATAGCAGCCAACTCCCCCTTCTGCGTACGGTTAAACATCGGATCCACCGCCAATGCGACTGCGTAGCCCAGATGAATCTGGTCAAGCTCAGGCAAAATATTACCAAAGGTAAAACGCGGGTAACGCCAGCCCTGATCCGCAGAACGCGAATGAATGTGACTGCTCTCTGCCGTGCGTCCGTCAGGAGATCGCAAAACTGCACCAGACAGGCCGGTGATCCCCAAAAGCAAAACCACCTTGGCAAACCTCACCTGGGTCTGTGAACCACGCTCATCACCAATGCACCACAAAAGGGGTCCTAGGCCAACAAGGCCCAGCGACAGCCCGACCAAATACCCACCCCAAGTCTTCACACAACATACGATCCCCCCTGCGAAGGGAAGAAGGAAGAACGCTGTCAACAATACAGAAGCTCTCAGCAAAACGATCATCACTAGAACTGCGGAATAGTTTTTACCTGCACAGAACGGGCGCTCATTTCAACTCTCCCGCGACGGGTTCCAACGCGGCGTCAATGGCTTTTCGAAGATCGTCGTTCCAGGTGCTGCGGCTGCTGTCGCGGCGGTTGGCGATGGCGGTATAACAAAGGCCATTGGCGCGCTGGGAACAGACGGAAGTGACGCCCGCATGGCTGCCATTGAAACTGTAATTGTAGCGAAAGCCGGGATTGCGGGCCATGCCGCTGATCCAATAGGTCTCCAGAAAGCGGCAATAGTCCGCAGCGGTGCAGGCCAGGGCTCCGGCACCATCCCGGGCCTCGGTGCGGAAAGACAGAGGGACTTCTTTCTGCTCATACTCCGGATGGTAGCAGTACCAGATTTCACCAGGCTGGCGGTCACGGGCATCGGACGAGCTCAGGCTGAACGAAGGTGCTTTGGCTTCTTTGCAAACCGTGTCTTGCAAGTATTCCACAAAACTCCTGCCGCTGGCTTTCTCGATGACCCGGACCAGAAGAATGTAGCCAAAATTGGAATACGATTCCTGCGCGCCTGGATCAAAATCCAGCGGCCGCGTCAGGCCATATCTGACAATGTGCAGGGGCGTCAGCTCATCCGCTTTTAAACGGAACATCGCATTCATCTCCGTGCTATGTGTTGTGAGATCCCCTGCTTTGTCGCGGTCCCAGCCACCTTTGTGATCCAGAAGCTGCTGGAGGGTAACCGCTTTCCAGCGTTCATCGCAGCCTTTGGATTCTTTGTACTGTCCCAGTTCCAGCACATTGAACACAAGATCTTCCGGCTTGATCTTTCCAGCCTCCACCAAGGTCTGGATTGCCGCCTTCACCACTGGCTTTGTCAGGGAAGCCAGCCGCATCTTCACCCCGGTCTCCAGAGGTGTCCTCAAGGAAGCATCGGCCCAACCAAAAGCACGGTCATGAACAACCTGGCCGCCAACACTGACGGCAAAGGTCATCGCAGGCACGCCTTTCTCCGCCATGAACTGGCGAATGGCAGCATCCACGGCTGCCAGCGCCGGATGATCTTTGCCAGAGACTGGAATTTTGTCTGCCGCGAGGTTTTTGACGTCTTCAAACCGGTCCTCGGCCGTTTCGTTTCGCTTGGCCGGGGCTGGCAGTTTTTTCTGCTGAACAAAGGCCTGATCCTCCGGAGACAGCCTGGACAGCTCCAGGGTGAAACGGGTGCCGTTCGCGCCGGCAATGGTGACGCTTGAGCCGCTGGCGGAGACAAATTCCGCGTCTATGGTTTTGCCTGTCGCCGCTTCCGTCCAAACGCGTGCGTCCAGGGGTGAAACCCAGGCATAGAGGCATGCCAATCCCGCGAGTAGAAAAATGCGCCGTCTCATGGCTTCAGCCTAGGGATGCATTGGCCAAATGCAATGTCAGCCCTTCCGGCCGTTCAAAAGCTTTCTTCCATCTCCATGACTTGGATGCATTTTGCATTGCAAAAGAACGTGACGTTTGCGTTACGCCCCGCCATTACCTCCTTCCGCTACATGAACAACCATGGCACAGGCCTTGCATGGAGATGGCGAAAGCCTTTCCTGCCATGCAAGCTTTCACCGCATCCCAGACCCTCCACAATTTCCTGTTCATGGTTCCGGCATCCACTACTGAGGCCGAACAGGAGATCATCGTCAGCCTTGCCCGCCGCCTGACCTCTCTGGGTTATGTCTACATTGCCAGCGCTCATGAAGGCTGCATGGTTGACCGTGAAGACATCCGCTTCATGCCACTGCATGAGGAATTGCTGCCTTCCTTCGGGTTACTCACAGGCGTGTTTGTAGTCAAAGACCCGGCCATCGCCAGTGCCGCGCGTCAGGCCTATCCCGGCACCCACGTGCTCATGCTGGACCCGGCACGGGTTGAGGAAGACCTGCCTGACTACGAGCCCGAGGCCGTCATCGCTTCATGGCCCACACTGGACCGGGCGCGGTCACAGCCTCCAGCTCTGGAAGTGGGGACAAGGATGCTCTCGGCAGCATGATCTGGCGACCGGCTTTCAGCTGACCACTTCCACACGGCTGCGTCCGCCGTTCAATCTGGAAACACGGATCTGCGTGGCGAGACGCTCCTTGAGCAGATCCACATGCGAGATGAGCCCGATGGTTTTGCCGCGAGACCGGAGATTCTCCAGCGCGCTGAGGGCCACCTCCAAGGTTTCGGAATCCAGGGTACCAAAACCCTCATCAATGAACAGGGAATCAATGGGGTGGTGACGGCTGGCGAGTTCGCTCAAGCCCAGTGCGAGTGCGAGGCTGGTCAGGAAACTCTCCCCCCCAGACAGGCTTTCCATGGGGCGATCGGCATTGGCCTGGTAAAGGTCCACGATACGCAGATCCAACTCATCTCCGGGAGCCGCCATCAGGCGGTAGCGCTCCGCCAGCACCTTGAGGTGCTCGTTCGCCAGCCCGATGAGCTGACGCAGGGTAAGGGACTGGGCAAAGCGGGAAAACTTGGCCCCGTCGGATGAGCCGATGAGTTCGCGAAGGCGCCCCCAACGAAGAGCTTCCTCTTCGGCTGTTTCCACCTCCGCACCTCCGGCCTCCCGGCGTTTTCGTGCTGCATCGTCGCTGGCGCACTGCTGTTCCAGGGATCCCAGTTCCGTCCGCTTGGTGGCAAAGCCCTCATTCAAATGGTGAACGTTCCTTTCCAGGTCTGCCAGAGCCTCGGCCGTGGGAACAGGCTGACCCGCAAACGGGTTCCTCCGTGTCTCCAACTGCTCCTGCTTGGCCCGCAAACCTGTGAGTTCCGTCTGGAGCGTGTTCAGCCTCTGTTCCGCAGAACGGAAACCTTTCTCGGCCACAATGACACGAGTCTCATGCTGCCTGCGGTCTTCCTCCAGCGAAACACCACCTAACAAACCATTCAACTGGACCTTCAAAGCATCTGCTTTGCCCCGGAGAGAGATGCCTTCCTCCTTGAGTTCTTCCAGTCGCTGAATTTTGGCGGCTTCGTCCTGAGCAGCCACTTCCAGATCACCTTCCAGCTTTTGGCGTTGGGTGCCTTTTTGCGCAGCTTCCTGCTGCTTGCTGAGAAAAGCCCGAGATCTCGTCTCCAACTTTTCCAGCCATCGCTCCGCCGTGTCCGGGCTTGCAGGAGATGCCTCGCCCGCAGGCAGCGACGGGAAGACCACCTGCTGGCGGGACTGCACTTCATTCGCTTCCAAGGTTGGCAGATCCGGCACAGCAACATCCTTCAGAGCACGCTTCAGCTCATTCGCCTGCTCCCGCCTCGCCCGCGCTTCCGCCTCTGCTTTCACCGCCTCAGTGTTCTGCCGGCCAAAGCTTTGATTGCAAGCGGTCCATTGGGTTTGAAGCTGGCTCAAAAAGCGTCTGGCCCCTTGCAACTGTGACTCGCCACTGAAGGCATCCTTCACATAGGGATGGTCCGGTGAACCGCACAACGGGCATGCCTCGCCGGCCTTCAAGTCGTGCCGGTGATCGTCAAAACTGGCCACCAACTGGGCGTTGCTGACCAGCTTGTTTTGGACCTCCAGCATCTGGCTCAGACGTTCCAGTTCCTGCTGGGCGACTTTGGCCTCAGCCGACCTGGCGGCGGCCAGGTCCGCCAGTGTGACGGAGGCTTTTTCCGTTTCAGCCAGCCGGAGAGCCAGCCGCCCGGCCTCGCCATGGATGCGCCTGCCCTCATTCAGTTTCTCAAAGTTTCCCCGCCATGCACGCAGAGCTGTCCGGAGCGGCGGCAAGACATCTGCCAGAGAGGAATCCTCCGCATGCTCTTTCAGCCAGCGGTCCAGCACCTGGGTGGCAGCCACATGATCCTCCAGCTTTTTTCGGGCTGTTTCGCGCCGTTGAGCCGCGTCCTTCAACTGCTTGCTCCAGTTGCCATACACCTCACGGCTTTCATGAAGCAGTCTCTCAAAACCCTGGCTCTGTGCCACCAGACCTGCGGCCTGCTCCCATACAGACGAGCGAAGGCTGTGGATACGTTTGGCCTCCTCCAGCGAGGCTTGCTGCTGAGTTACCTCTTCCGTCGCTGGCGGCAGGCTTTGGCAGAGCCTGTCAAGAGCAGTGTTCACTCCGGCCAGTTCGCGCATGATGGCTGAGTACTCCCTTTGCTGCTGAAGAGCGGTGCCTGCCGCTTCTTTGTCTGTGTTCAGTTGCGTCGCATCTGCGCGCGCCGCCAGAACAGCGGCTTCCAAGCTCTGCCGGGCTTCATCGTCCAGCACCGTTACAGCACCCAGGGCAGCTTTGAGCTGTGCCGCACGCTCCTCCTTGGACCGGTACGTCTCATGCGCCAGAATGGACAGGTCGCGATAAACCTCTGTGCCGGTGATGCGCTCCAGCAGTTCGGCACGCTCATTCGGTTTCGCCCTCAGGAAAGCGGCAAATTGCCCCTGGGCCAGAAGAACGGAACGCAAAAAACGCTGCACATCCAGACCGGTTTTCTCCTCAATGATCCGGTCCATCTCGGCAGACTTTTCCGCGAGAATTTCGCCGGTCAAAGCATTCGCCAGCCGCCGTTCCACGGGCTGCAGTTTGCCGTCTGGCTTGCCCCGTGCACGTCGCAGCCGCCAGATGGCCCGCAGGCGTTCACCCTTCGCTTCAAAGTCCACCTCTGCCAGGCACTCCGCCGTGTGGCGGCTCATCATTTCGTCGGCCTTGTCGTTGCCGTAACGCGCCGCACGGCCGTATAACGCCAATGTCATGGCATCCAGCAAAGTGGACTTGCCCGACCCTGTCGGTCCGGTGATCAAAAACACGCCTGCCGAACTCAGAGGTGTTTCATCAAACCGCACCTCATGGGTACCGCTGAGAGAGTTCAGGTTCTGGAGCCGGACAGCAAGGAGACGCATGAGAAAAGAGTCAGGGTATCAGGAGAGATGTGGGCGTATCACCAAAGGCATCAGACATCACCGGGTAACTTTCGCCTCGTGCAAGGACAGCAGCTCATCAAACACCTGGCTAAGCTCCGCATTTGCTCCGACTTGTTTCTCCTTCAGGAGTTCGCCGAAAACCTCGCGAGGTTGCAGGTCTTGCAGACTGGGGACCAAAACCTGCCAGGGAGCACTTTCGGCAGCTGGGAGATCTGCGAGGACTTTCAGCACCTCGAAACGTCCGGCAGCCGCCTCGCGCACCTGCCGGTCCAGGTCCGGCTCAGGAGCGTCCAGCTTTACCGTGACTTCGGCCCAGCAAGCCTCCGGCAGTTTTCTCAGATCTTCCGCCAGTGTGTCCCGGGTGGTCTTCGTGCGAACCAGACTTTGCCGGGAGGGAATCGGCAACAGTTCCAGCTTCGGTGACACCACAGGATTGCTCCCGCTCCCAGAAGTCTCCAGAATGACCACTGACTTGGCATCGGCCGCTTCGGAAAAGCTGAGGGCGATGGGCGAACCGCTGTAGCGCACGCC
Source organism: Prosthecobacter sp. (assembly GCA_036405615.1). Taxonomy (GTDB): domain Bacteria; phylum Verrucomicrobiota; class Verrucomicrobiia; order Verrucomicrobiales; family Verrucomicrobiaceae; genus Prosthecobacter. The sequence continues at coordinate 9,119 of DASWXG010000008.1, forward strand.
ATCCTGGCCGCCCACTTTTTGGGGACGGTGCAAATGCCCAAGGGCCGTGTAGTCAAACCCGGAAAAAACATCAGCCCCCACAGCCCCGAGATTGCCCACGTGGATGTCGCGCTCGCTGTCACTGGTGGTGGCCCCGAGCACCGTCAGATGCCCCATGGCCAGTACAGGACGGCCAGCTGCCAGCTCCCGGGCCGCCTTGAGCTGTGACTCGTAGTGACTGCGGATCGCACTGCGCACCTGTTCCTGCACAGCACTCTGGCTTTCGCCCTGTCCCGCCTGCCTCAGATCGCGCTCACGCAGAAAAGGAACGGCGGCCACCACGGCTCCGCCAAGGTCCACCAGATTGGTCCCGTCCGCATGACCGAAAACATGAACCTCAAATTTGCGCAGCAATTCGCGCGGAGCATTCAGATGTGAGGCCGAGTCATGGTTGCCACCGGTGATGACAGTCTTCACGGTTTGCAGATCCGCAAGACGCTTGAGGAAATCGAAGTACAGCGACACCGCATTTTGCGGCGGATTTGCAGCATCAAAGACGTCGCCGCTGAGCAGCAGGGCATCGATCCTCTCGGTGTGCAGCACCTCAATGAGCCAGTCAAAAAAAGCAGCATGTTCCTCCACCCGCTCCCGCTCAATGAGCCGGGCGCCCAGGTGCCAGTCTGCCGTATGGAGGATGCGCATGCATCGCACTCAACGCAGGCCGCTGCGCATGCAAGGAAAACCATCCTGTGAGAGCCGGACGGCTGCCGCCTCCCGCGATGGACACCCTAACGTCTGCGGCGGCGGCCCCCGACTACTGCAAGAGCAGCGAAAAGCAAGCACAGCCTGGAAGGCTCTGGCACGAGCGCCACGCTGATGATGCCCTGGGTATTGAAGAGGCTGGTGTCCCAATACAGCGAGCTGCCCAGGATCGCCTGGCTGAAGTCGAGATGAGAGGCCCAGTCCGAAGAAGCCGCAGCACCGATACCCGTCCAGTCAATCAGGTCAAAAGTGTCTCCCACAGCAGGCGTGTAACCCAAAATCACCTGCAAGGTGGAACCCGTGTCCAAAAGCAGGCTGCCCAATGCAAGGCGGTCATTGCTGCCATTGGCACTCAGACGGAAATCCGCGCGTGCTCCAGTTTCCAGAACTACCCCTTGGGTGAAAGTAAGTGTCCCTGCGGCGCTGACTGTACCTGCCTGCAACACACCGCCCGGGCGAATGGTGGCCAGCCCGCCGATGCTGCCGGTGCCCATCAGCTTCGCACCGCTGTTGATTGTCACCGCTCCTGTCCCGGTACCACTACCACCTGAGTTGCTGACGATGAAGGTGCCCCCGTTGATGGTGGTGCCGCCTGCATAGGAATTGCTGGCCCCCGTCAGCGTCAGTGTTCCGGGACCGATCTTGGTCAGCATGCCTGAGCCCGTCACGTTGCTGCTGATGAGAATGGTGCCCCGCTCCGCCACCGTGTTCACCAGGGCACCCGTGCCTTGCAACACCACTTCGCGTGCAAAGGTGGTGGTGAAGGTGTTGCTCGCAGACGCCCCGGTGCTGCCGTTGTATTGGCGCAGGGCTCCCGTGCCGCCGCCATCTCCGGTAAAGCTAAACTTTCCACCCGCAGCCAGGGACCAGGTGCCGGCAGCATCGTCATTGATGGCAAATTGCGCCCCGTCGGCCACCGTCAGATTTTTCGCCGAATTGAGCTGGGCCGAGGTCATCATCAGCGAGCCTTCCAGGATCAGAATCTCTCCGGAAAAGGAACTGCCGTTGGAACCCACGCCCCATTCACCGGCACCTTTCTTGATCACATTGCCAGTCCCTGAGAATCCGTTTCCGGAGAAGGACTGGTTGACCCGAAAATCGAGCGTTCCACCGGCAGCGCCAATGGAGATGCTGCGGGCCGTGGAGGAGACTGTGCCCAGATTGCTGGCGGTCAGCTGCAACGTTCCACCGTTGATGATGACATCGGCATTCGCATCCCCAAGACCGCGGTTGGTGGAAACCGACACTGTGCCGCTGTTGATGACCGTTGTTCCCGTAAAAGTGTTGGTGGCGGGAAGATAGAGGATGCCGCTGCCATTCATCACCACAGGCTGAGTGTGACTGCCGCTGATCACGCCCGAAAGACGAAGGTTGCCGGTGCCAGAAACCGTCAAGGCGTTGCTTCCCAGCGCCAGTGCCGAAGTCAGGGTCACATCCCCTGCCCCTTTCTGCACCAGATTCACCGCAGCCCCCACGGTGATGCGTCCTCCCAAAGTATAGGTATTGGAGCGGTCAAACGCGAGACTTCCACCGTTGAGCGCGAGAGGTCCGGCAATGCTTCCCTGGGTGCCCCCATTGCCCAGTTGAAGAACACCCGCAGTCAAAGTAGTGCCTCCGGTATAGTCATTGTCCGTGGTGATCACCAGGCTGCCCGTTCCTGCTTTCAGAAGGGCTGCGGGTCCGGTGATTTTTCCAGGTCCGGCAAACGTGTAGTTTGCCGAGGCATTGACCGTAACATTGTTAGGCCGCACCGCCTCCGCAAGAGTCACATCAAAACGGGATGCGGAGTCGCCGAAGTGTACAAAGTCCGTCTGCACATAGTTGGTGGCGGCAAGGCTCGTCAGGGTTTGCCAGTTCTGGCTTCCGCCCACGTTCACGGCACTGCCAACGTTCCAGTTTCCATCCGTTGCACCCGTCCAGCGGATCTCTTCTGCCTGGGTGATGCTGGCGTTGATCTTGGTCCCGGACGCATCATAGACCAGCGAAGCAGTGGCCCGGCCTTCCATCTGCAATGTAAAACCGGAGGTGATGGCCGACCCCGTATAGTCCACCAGGGTGTAGAGACCCGAGGTGTAGTGCTTCGAGTTGGTCAGTTTCAGGATCACATTGCCAGCGGCCCCTAGTGTACCACTGCCCGTGACATTGATCAAAGGCTGGGCAGGAAGGGTGCTGGTGTTCAGTTCCATCTGCAAAGCCGAACCCGATGCCAGCGTGAGAGCCGGCACGTTCAGCGAGGCCACCAGCGCATCACTTGCCACCGCCAATGCTGCGCCGGACTCGACGGTCACAGCGCCACCCAGCGTGCCGGGCTTCACCCGCACGAGGCCCCCGTTCACGGTGGTCATACCTGTCATTCCCAGCGTGCCGGTCAGATTCAGAGTGCCCGCGCCAGCCTTGATCAAAGGCCCGCTCCCGGAGACAGCACCGCTGAGGCTCAGCGTTGTCCCGGCCTCCACCACATCCACCCGGCCGCCTCCCGCCAGGAGGCTGACGGCACGAGTGCTTGCGGCAGCCCCCTGCCCATAAATACGCCAGGTGCCCTGTGTGGTGTCCGACCCCAGCTCAAAATTGGCAAGCGCCCCGCCGGAAACCACCGCCGTGCCTGTTGCGGGAACATTGGAGGGAAGCATCGCCAGCACGCCTTCCTTGATCTGCACCGGCAAAGACGCTCCCAAAGTCACCCCGGCACCGATGGTCACTGTGCCGGAAGTGGTCTTGGCCAGAACCCCGCCCTCGCTCTGGTTCATGAGCCCTCCATTGCCCGTGGCTGTGATGGCGGTGGTGATGGAGCCTGACCGCAGATCATACACGGCCTTTCCTGGGATGCTTGCCTCGGAGGTGGAACTCACCCCGGTATTCACACTTGTAGTTACGCGATACTCGCCGCCATTGAGAACAATCCCTCCATAGGACTCACCGGTCCGCAAGTCGAAGAGCCCCCCCTCATTGATGGTGACAACCGCACTTGCAGGCAGATCGGGATTCCCATCCGGCCCAAAAACAAAGGTGCCGCCATTGTTGATGACAATGGATGCCGCACTCAAGTCTCCACCGTCACCCTGGTCTGTCAGCTGAACCGTTCCCCCATTGATGATGAGCGTGCCGTTGAAGCCATGGGAGCCCAGGAGATTGAGCAGCCCCGAACCGTTCTTGTTCAAGATGCCCGAGCCGCTGATGGCTCCAACCATCTCCAGGGCACCGCTGCCCGTAACGTCCAGATTCAAAGTGCTGGTTCCGACCGCAAGACGCGACTCCGTGCGGACAGTCCCCGTCCCGCCCTGGCGGATGCCCGTTGTTCCGATGAGGTTCACGGTATTGTCAAAGAGCAGCGAGTCGGACCGGTTAAAGGCCAGCACGCTGTTGCTCAAGGTCAGCGGTCCCGTGAAGCTGCCCTGGGCAGCTCCATTGCCCAGTTGGAGCGTACCGGCAGAAACAATGGTTCCTCCCGAATAGTCGTTGTCAGTGGCCAGCACCAGCGTGCCGCTTCCAGCCTTGCCCAATGAGGTCGTTCCTGTCATTTTGCCAGGACCGCTGAAGAGATAGTCCGCAGAGGAATTCACCAGCACAGACTGTGGCCGCAACGCACCGGCCAGCTGCACGGTGAAGCGGGACGCACTGTCGTCGAAAGTCACCTTGTCCGTATCAATGTAGTTGGTGGTCGTACCGGCATTCACCAGCTTCCAGTTCTGCGTGCCACCCACACCCGCTTCGGAGCCTGCGTCCCAGGCAGAACTGACAGCACCATTCCATTTCACTGTGTCTGTTCCGGTGACATTCAGGAGAATCTGGGTGTTCTGCACATCATAGACAAGACTGCCCATTGTGCGGCCTGCCAGCTTGAGATTCAGGCCGGATTCGATCTCCGTGCCATCATAGTCCAGCAAGAGGTAGGTCCCGGGAACAAACGCCTGGCTGTTGCTGACTTTCACCGTGGCCGAGTTTGCGAAGGTGAACCCATTGGCATTCCTCACCGTGATGAGCGGCTGGCTGGGAACGGTCAGAAGATTCAGTTCCAGGTTCAGCGTGGAAGAACTGCTGGGGAGGGACAGTCCCGGCACACTGAATGTCGTGGCGCTTTCGCCGATGCTGACGGCAAGTTCAGCGCCGCCGCTGACGGAAAAATTTCCGGAGGCCGTTGCCGAATTCACACGAAGCAGCCCTTCGTTGACGCGGGTGGCTCCCGTTGCCGAAAGAGCGCCCGTGAGGTGCAGGACCCCGGGGCCAGTTTTCGTCAGCGTACCCATGCCAGAGTGGGTTCCGCTCAGCGTCAGAATGGTGGAAGGGTTGGTCACATTGACAATCCCAGTGCCGCCCGTGGCGCGGATGATATTCCCTGCCCGGCTGGCCGTGGCACCGCGATACTCCAACGTGCCGGTCTTGCCATTGTCACCAAAAGTCAGCGGAGCGGTGCCCAAGTTGGCGGCCGTGGTCATCACCACGCTGCCTTCCATGATCTTCAACCCGCCTGTGCTGTTGATGGATGTTGCCCCGGTGAGAGTTACCGTTCCAGAAGTGGTTTTGTTGATCGCAGCTGAACCATTGATCGCATATGCTGTACCCGTCACAGGGTTGCCCGTTACGGTACCGTGAGTCCAGCTCTGGGCAGTGGTTCCGTTGGCCGTGGCATTGCCGCTGATCAGTTCAATGCTTCCACCCTGAAGATGAAGACCGCCGAAGGCTTGCGATTCCTGCCAGCTGACCAGACCTCCGGCGTTGGCGGTGATGTAAGTAGTCGCGGGCAGGTTGGGATCGCCAATGCCTGCATTGCCGAACTGATAGGTTCCACCGTTGTTCACCACAATGGAGACAGGGTTGAAGTTGTTGACCAGTGTCGCACTGCTGGAGGTGCCGCCCCAGTTCGAAAAACGGCCTTCGTTGATGATGAGAGTGCCGGTGAAGGCGCTGTTGTCGCTGTCATGAATGAAGGTGCCAGAACCGGTTTTGGTGATTGTGCCAGAACCTGCAAACCAGCCGGTGAAACGCGCTGTCCCGGTAACGTCCAGCGTTGGATTATCCCCCTCAAAAGAAAGCGTGTTCCCCGTTGCCGCAGCCAGCGTCAGCGTGCTGTTGCTGGTGTTGTTGATGGTC
>DASWXG010000009.1:0-2522 GCA_036405615.1 Prosthecobacter sp.
GAAAACGCTGGTGGACAATTTTCCTCTGCCGCATACCCGGCCGCGGTGGAGTTTCTCTGAGGAGATGCTGCCCAGCCTTCCGGAGTTTTTCAGAAAGGCCGGCCTTCCTCAGGCACTCATTACCCTGTTGCTGGATACCAACCAGGTAGTGAAGGAGAACGGCTATGTTCATCTTTTCCCTCCTCTTCCGGACCTGGAAGCCATTCCGCCAGATTCCCGTTCGGTCATTTATACGGAACTCTCCAAATACACTCCCAATGAGTTTTGCGTGGATCCGGTGCTGATCGTCGGCCAGACGGTGCAGGAGTGGTACCGCACCAGCAAGCTGCGCCCGGAGATCGTCAGCAAGATCGAGCAGATGTCCTACAAGCGTGGCGATACCATCGCCTTCAGCGACGTGGCGGCCGTTCTGAACTACGCGCAATCAGATTCAGAGGCCCGCGCCATTTTCAAGGCCTTTACCCGTACCCGGGCGCTGATGATCAAGGTCGAGGTGGATCACAACACCAATGTGGATGAACTGGTCAGCTACTGGACCCTCGGCATCGGCCTGCGTCGCAAGGACATCGAGCCGCTGGTCCAGTCCATCATTGATACGGATGGTGTGGAGGCGCTGCCGCTTTCCCACATCCTGCCTTCGCTGGTGCGCAAGCTGATGTATACCTATCCAGGTTTGGATCTGGCCAAGCACGGCATGCTGCCGGACTGTCACTGGACCTCGCTGAACTTCTTCAACTACGAGCCTCATGAGTACCTTTTGGACTCCCGGCTCGCCACCAGCGCCGTGTTGGAAAACTTCACGCCGGTGGAGCCGCCCTATAAATATGGCGACGTGCTTTTCTTCCTGAATTCCTCCACAGGGGACGCCTTCCACTCCTGTGTGCATCTGGCCGACAACATCGTTTTCACCAAGAACGGTCGCAATCTGCTGTCCCCCTGGGTGCTGATGAAGCTGGATGATGTGAAAAAAATCTATCTCTATCGCGGAGATGGCCGCATCCAGGGCTTCCGCAGAAAGGACCCAAACCAGTCCATCCCGACGCCTCCCTGATCTTCTTGCTGAGACGAACAAAAGAAACGGGCTCCTGAAAAGGAGCCCGTTTTGTTTTTTGGGAGACTGATCTGGCGGCCTCTCTCAGGGCAGCTCGACGATGACTTCGATCTCGACCAGGGCACCCAGCGGCAGCCCTGCCACCTGAACGGTGGAACGGGCGGGTTTGTGACCGCTGAAGGCTTCGTCATAAAGCGCGTTCACCTTGGGGAAGTCCGCCATGCTTTGCAGGAAGACGGTGGCCTTGACCACCCGGGTCAGGTCCAGGCCCTGGCTGGCGAGCAGAGCGCGGATGTTGGCCAGCACCTGTTTTGTCTGGCCTTCCACATCTGTAGCTTCGATCTTGCCCACGGTCGGGTTGATCGGGATCTGGCCGGAGCAGAAAAGAAAGCCGTTGGCACGCACAGCTTGGGAATACGGCCCTACGGCGGCGGGGACTTCGGGGGCGTTGTTGATGAGTTCCATGGTATGAGAAAAAGGGAAGGGGGTCAGGCTTTCACCAGGGTTTCGTAGAGGGCCTTGGTGCGATGAGCGATGCTGGTCCAGCTGAAGCGCTCGACAGCACGCTGACGGCCTGCAAGACCCATACGTTTGCGTTTTTCAGGATCGGCCATCAGACTGTTGATGCCTTCGGCCAGATCCCGGGCAAAACCGGCGGGATCCAGAGCTTCAAACGGGCTTTCTGTTTGCTGGTCAAGAGGCACCAGAATGCCCGTCTCACCGGGAACCACCACCTCTTTAATGCCGCCAACGGCACTCGCCACCACAGCGGTTTCACAGGCCATGGCTTCCAGATTGATGATGCCGAACGGCTCATAAATGGAAGGACAGCAGAAGACATCCGCATGGGAGTACATGGCGATTTTCTCCTCGACTGGCAGCATGGCCTGGATCCAGACAATGCCGTCGCGTTTGATCTGGGCGGCCGTGACAGCAGCCTTCATTTCGGCAGCAATCTCCGGGGTGTCCGGCGCACCTGCGCACAGGACAATCTGGAATCCGGGTGCCATTTGCTCAATGGCACGGACCAGGTGGATGATGCCTTTCTGCCGCGTGATGCGGCCCACGAAGAGGACATAGGGGATGTCCGGGTTTACCCCATGTTTGCGCAGCACCTCAGGAGCCTCGATGCGGCGATACTCTTCCGGGTCGATGCCATTGTGGATCACATGGATCTTGTGGGGGTCCAGATTGAAGAGGCGCAGCAGGTCATATTTAGTCTCCTCCGAAACCGCGACGACGGCGTCGGCCATCTCCAGAGCGGTCTTTTCAAGCCAGACTGTGAAATCATAACCGCCGCCAAGCTGCTCTCGCTTCCAGGGGCGGAGCGGTTCCAGAGAGTGAACGGTCAGCACCATGGGCAGTCCGTAGTTCAGTTTGGCGAGGATGCCGCCGAAGTGGGAATACCAGGTGTGCAAATGCACCACCTGCGCATCAATGTTGCGCGTGTTGAAGTCCAGGCTGCGCTGTA
>DASWXG010000010.1:0-4565 GCA_036405615.1 Prosthecobacter sp.
TTCGCTCCGGGAGCAAGTTGGGGATTTGTAGAACGGCTGATTTTTTCAGGCCCTCCAGCAGCACTCCTTCCCATGTTCCAGTGGGCTTTTTCGGGCATCTGTGCCGTCCTATGCCTGGCGGGCGGATGGATGCTGCGGAGACGCCCGGCGGTTTCTTCAAAAAACGCGTAACGTTTCCGCGCAGATCTCTCAGGACAGCAGGAAGACCTCATGAAAACGGATTCCCCTTCCTCTGCCACCTGCCCTGCCTGCGGAACGCCTGTGCCGGAAAATGCACCACAGGGCCTGTGCCCGCATTGCCTGCTGGCAGGGGCTTTGCAAACGGCCCCAGCCCACGCATCGCCACCGGTGGCGCAGGAAGCATCGCCGGAACTGCGCGCCGCCTTCCCCCAGCTTAAAATCCATGAATGGTTAGGCGCGGGCGGCATGGGCCGTGTGTTCAAGGCGCGCCAGCCTTCGCTGGACCGCTGGGTGGCGCTGAAAGTGCTGCCCGCCGACCAGGCCCGCGACCCGGAATGGGCCGAACGTTTCACCCGCGAAGCCCGGGCCCTGGCGCGACTGAACCATCCGCACATTGTGCAGGTGCATGACTTCGGCTCGGTGCTCATTGGCGGGCAGCTCCAGCCCTATTTGCTCATGGAGTTTGTGGATGGCGTGAACCTGCGCCAGGCCATGCAAACAGGCAGCCTCACCGCCCGCGAAGCGCTGGCCATTGTACCCAAGCTGTGCGATGCCCTGCAATATGCGCATGAGCACGATGTGCTGCACCGTGACATCAAACCGGAAAACATCCTCATTGATGCCGGGGGACGGGTGAAAATCGCTGACTTCGGGCTGGCGAAACTACGGGACGAAGCCGTGCCGGATTTTACCCTGACCCAGAGCGGGGCGCGCCTGGGAACCCTGGCCTACATGGCCCCGGAGCAGGTGGAACGCCCCCAGGATGTGGACCACCGCGCGGACATCTACAGCCTGGGTGTGGTCTTTTATGAAATGCTCACCGGCGAACTTCCGCTGGGCCGCTTTCCCGCGCCCAGCGAGTGCAACGGCAGCGATCCACGCCTGGACAGTGTGGTGATGAGGACGCTGGAAAAACAGAGGGACAAGCGGTTTCAAAATGCGTCGGATCTGAAATCCGGCCTGGAGACCGCGGGCTCATCCACACAGCCTCCGGCACCCGCGCGTCCGTGGAACGAGGTTAACTATGAGTATCGCAGCAAGGCATCCCTGGCGGGCTGGCCGTTGTTGCACATTTCGTTCGGCAAAGATCCGCAGACCGGGCGGATGCGCCGGGCACGGGGTGTTGTCGCCATCGGCGGTCACGCCACAGGTCTGGTGGCCCTGGGACTGGTCGCCTTTGGCGGGGTAGCCTGGGGGGTCTGCTCCGTCGGCCTGCTGGCCATGGGGGTGCTGTGTGCCGGACTGGCCACAGCAGGGGTCGTGAGTTTCGCGCTTGTGGCTGCTTACGGTGTCCTGGCCCTGGCCCCGCTGGCCCTGGGGGTGAACCCGATGGGCTATCTGGCCGCCGGGGTGAAAGCCGTGGGTACATACACCGCCAGCACTACCGGCAGTGTGGATGCAAGGGCGGCCGCCTTTGGAGATGTCTGGCTGCCTTGGGCCACCCGGTGGTTTAGCTATGCGAATGCAGCAGGCATCGCCGTCATCATGCTCACCAGTGCCTGGGCTGCCTGGAGAAGCCGGGGGTCCAAACGGCTGGTGGCCATGTATGTCGCCCTTGCTTTCATAGGCTTCACCCAGCTGCGTTTGTCCGAAGTTGTCAAAACTTCCAGCCCCAGCTTCGCGCATCAACTCAAGCAGCAGACCCGGGAGGCTGAACGGGCTGCCAACCGCGCACGTTCTGATGCCATAGCCCGGCAGCGCAAGCTCTGGGAGCCGTGGGTGACGCAGGCTTGCCGCACAGATTCCATCCCTGACCGGGATGCCGCCATACGGTCCATTTTCGCGGCCATTCGCTCAGGCGAAACAGATGCCGTGCAGGCAGGTCTCACCGCCGTGATGCGCCTGAGTGTAGTGGAGGTGGACAAAGCACCCTGGCGCGCAGCCATCCGCCCGCACCTGGCCTCCTCTGTTCCAGAAACCCGCAGCGCGTCCATCAACGCCCTGCTTCAGACCCAACCGGAAGCCCAGGATGAGAAGGCCATTCTGGCGCTGGTTTCAAATGCAACGCCCACCGAGTTCCGGGCGCTGTCCTTTGCACTGGGCAACTTCAGCAAGCGGGACTTCACCGGCAGCTACGGCCCGCCCATGCTCTCACTTCTGGAACGGGGCATGAAACTCGCGCTCGCCAAGCAGCGCGGCGACAGCATGGCTTTTGATGAACGCGATGTCCTCGTCTCCCTGTGGGGGGCCAAGGTATCGCCCGAGATCGAAGCCCGGCTTTTGGAATGGAGCCATGCCGATGAGCTGGCCGACGGGACCATGACCACCGCCGGCATCGGGTATAACATCTTTTATCACGCCCTCAGCACCCAGGCCAACAAGTCGGAGGCAGTGGTGGAACGCCTGCTGGAGCTGGCCCACAACCCGGACACGACCAACATTGCCGGACGCTGCCTCTGGGGCATGCAGGGCACGGTAGCCCCAGCCCAAAGCGCGCTGGTGGCAGAAGGTGTCATTCGTTTGCTGGGCAGCCGCAACGATCCTTATCTGTGGGAACAGGGCCTGCGGCTTCTCCGCAGCTATGCCCAGACCGCCCAAGTCACCGCCTTGGAAACCCTGGCCGGACGGGAAGCCCTGCCCGCCGAGCGCCGGGATGCCCTTCAGAAAATCATCGAACAAGCCCGCTCCCGTTCATGAGCCGCCCCACCTCAGGCAGCAGCTTTCAGGACACCCGCTGGACCCAGGTGGAGTGCGCCCAAGGCACGGGGGAAGCCGCCGCGCTGGCCCTGAGCGATCTCTGCGCCGCCTACCACCGGCCCGTGCAAGCTTTCATCCGCCACTGGTGCGGAGACGGGGAACAGGCCCGGGACCTGACCCAGGAGTTCTTCGCCCGTCTGCTGGCCCGCCCGGCCCTGGCGGCGGAGCGCAGCAAAGGCCGCTTCCGCTCCTACCTGCTGGGCATGGTGAAACACTTTTTGTTAGAACAAAAACGGAACGCGCATACGCTCCGGCATGGCAGCGGAGCCACCCTGGAGAGCCTGGATGAAACCGAAACCGGCTGTCCCGACACAGTGGGCCTGCCGCCGGACAAGCTCTTCGACCAGCAATGGGCTTGCTCCGTACTGGAACGTGCGCTCGAGAACCTGTCCGCCGAAATGAATGCCCAGGGCAAAGCGGAACTGTTTTCCCTGCTGCGCCCCTGGCTGGCCGATGCCGCCGCCCACGGCGGCCAGCAGGCTGCAGCAGCCCGGCTGGGCCTCAGCGAGACAGCCGTGCGGGTACAGGTCCACCGACTGCGCAAACGCTACCGTGAATGGATCGAGGCCGAGGTGAGCCAGACCCTGAATGGCGGCATCACTCTTCAGGAGGAGATGCAGCACCTGCTGGCGGCCCTGGCAGGGAGGTGACAGGCGCTCGAAAAGAATGTCATTTTGGAATTGGCGCGCAACAGCTCCGACAAACTGCATTCGCTTTGGGACGGCCTCTCCTCATGCAGGTACCCCGGCCATTCTTTGGGAAACGGAAACCCTGAGCCTCAGCACGGCGACCGATGAGCAGCCCGCCATTCAAGGCCGGAATCCTCAGGCTCATCTCACATTCTCATTCGTGTCGCAAAGCGACATGTGAACCGGTGAGCAAGGCCATGCCGCCAGCTCGGCTCAGGCGGCCCTGACACCCGGTCACTGCATCCAAACGGCCCGGCATTAGGAGCTTTGAAACGCCTTTCCAGGAAACACAAAAACCCCGGGGATGAGCCGGGGTTTAAGAAAGGGGGTTTGTGAGCCTGGAAGCGGAAGCGGATTAAGCTTCGCTGTTGTAGCTCAGTTCCTTGACCGTCATGGCCTGCTTGCCCTTACGGCCACGCAGATAGTGAAGACGGGCGCGGCGGACTTTGCCAGCCTTGGTCACTTCAACCTTGGCCACCTTCGGGCTGTGCACGGGGAACACGCGCTCCACGCCTTCGCCGTAGGAGATCTTGCGGACGGTGAAAGCTTCGTTCAGACCGGTGCCCTTGTGGGAGATGATGATGCCAGCGAAGATCTGGATACGCTCTTTGTCACCTTCGATGACTCGGGTATGCACCTTCACGCTGTCCCCCACATTGAAGGAAGCGACTTCCTTCTTGAGTTGTTCGGAATCAATTTTGGCGATGATGTTGCTCATAATGTGCGGGGCGAATTGGGGACTCTCCTCCGGATCCCGTGAGAAGCGAGCGGAGCGAGGGGCGGGCATATTGGATGCATTTCATTTTTTCGCAACCGCTTTTTCTATCTTGCTTGCCCAAGCGGCCCTCCAGGGGCATATCCAGCCCGGATGACCGCCGACTACCTCCTTATTGATGTGGGCAATGGCCGCACCAAACTGGGCCTGGCCACTGCCCATGCCATTTTGGACCGGCGCGATCTGCCCACCCATGGAGTTACGGTGGAGTCTGTGCAAAAAGC
>DASWXG010000011.1:0-3230 GCA_036405615.1 Prosthecobacter sp.
GGCCGGTGGGTGTCACTGTGGCGAACGATGGATCGCTGCTGGTGACGGACGACACGGGCGACTGTGTCTGGCGCGTGGCCTATACGGGCGGGAAGTGAAGATGGAGGCCTCTGGTCTAACCAAAGAGACGGCCAGATAAAAAATCCCAATCTTTGCCATCCGCCGGGGAAGGTCTGGCGTTGTTCTCATGGGTGGAGGGGCAAGCAGGTGTTCACGCTCCCGGCGTGCCAGCATTTGCACCGTTGCCTCTTCCTCCCTCCCCCCTCTGCGAACGATGACGATGAATGCGGACCAAAAGCTGAAGGCTGACCAGGCGTCTGAAGAAGAACTGTGGCAGCTGCATGCCGACCCCTCCACCGGAGAGGAGCTGCGAGGCTATGTGCGGCAGCGCCTGAAGAACCTGGCGGGCCGCATGGTGGAGACGGAGGCGGTGCGCAAACTGGAGGCTCTCACCACCCAGGTGAAGGGCTTGGAAGAGCGGCTGAAGGCTCCTTCACAACCGGGCAGGATGACCTTCCTCCTGGCGCTGAGTGCGGCGGTTTTTTCGTCCTTCGCCGTCCCATGGGATGAGGTGAAAAGCACGGCGGAAGGGTGGGGCCAGCAGGTGCGGAAGTTTCTGGACCAGCCCCCACCCCGCAGCGCCACCAGCCGGTCTGTGTCGGTCGCCAGTGCCGAGGTCAGGCCTTCGGTCTCCGAAGTGAAGCTGCCAGAGATCCCTGCCCCCGCCCTCGCGGAAACTCATGCCTCCGACGGGCCCATGACCCCGCTGCTGCCTCCGCCTGGCCAGATGGTGTGGCGCGAGTGAGAGTCTGTACTGTTACGCTGTTATTCTGCGCTGGTGGTGTTCATCTGCAAAATGGCGATGTGTAGCACATCTCCCGGTTTTCCGGCGGGCTTCCAGAGGGCAACGATGCGGGAGGTGCCAGACGACAAGGTGAGGCGAGATGTGATCTTGTCCCGGTAAAAATCGGTGAGTGGAATGATAACTGGCGGGTCGCCTTCAACGGCCAGGTTCTCCTCGCGGTGCACCGGAAGAGCCGGATGATTTTCCAGGGTGATGTTAAGATCGGATGTCAGTCCAGCAGCGTCCAGGACAGGGTCCAATTCCATCCAGGTGCCAGAGCGGACGATCTCCCGCTTGATCTCGCTGCCGCCGTTTTTGTCCAGCCCGATGCTCACAAGGGTAGGGTGGTCCTGAGTGTGGCGGACTTCGCGCTGAAGACCGCCTTGAGTGGAAATGGCCAGGGTGGCGACGGCTGTGGCCTTGCCGGCTTTGGTCCAGTCCAGCAGAGCCGTCAGCACCGGGGTGTGATCCTCTGCACTGGCTTGCTGACGGGTAAGTTCCTGGAGGTTTTCTGCCTGCGCTTCAAACAGATGGAGATGAAAATTGAGGGTCTTTGGCGGAGGCCGACTGCAGTCCCGGACGAAAAGCTCCACCAGTTCGAGGTTGGCCGGGGTGTTCCGGACGGTGAGGATGCCCGAATCATAAGTATAGGAGGCTTTTGCGCCTGGGGGGAAAACAATGCCCTGGCCTTCGAGCAAATCTTGAGCGGTGAAGCGCTGCGAGACCGGGACATCCTTTTGCCCGGTGACGCGCTCTTCCACTGGAGCCGCATTCATGGACAGGAAGCCCGGGCCGACATTGAAGGTGGCGGTGGCCATGCCATCCCCGTCCACAGGCAGCAGCCTCACGGTGAAGAAGGGGGGCGACTCCGGAGCTGGCGGAGGCCCCAAACGGGGCAGGATTTCACAGGTGAGGAAGGTGATCTCCAGCTCTCCTTCCACTGGCTGGCCATTCTCCCCGACCGGCTGCCAGATGCCGATGATGTGAGGAACATGAGGGGTGAAGAGCCCTGAAGAGTCCAGCGTGCAGACATGAAAGTCATCCCGGGGGGAGCGGAAGCTGCGTTTGCTGGCGGGATCGGCGAGAACATCCCCCGCCGTGTACGGAAGCGAGGTATGGTGTTCGAGTTTGTAGTCGAGGAAGATATGCTGATCACCCTCCTCGGCGGTGGACTCAGCTTTCATTCTCAAGCCAGAGAAGCGGGTCTTGGTCTGGAGAGACGGCTGAGCGGGTTTTGACCATGTGATGCCGCTCAGGTAGCGGTGGTCCAGGCCGGATTCGCCCACAAGCGTGCCTCCGATTTTTCCCTCGGCCTGCATGAAGCCTGTCAGTCGCGCCTCACCCCGCGCGACGGCTTCTTTTAATACGTTGTGGGCGTGCTGGTGGGAGGTCTGTCTGGCGGATTCTGCAAGCAGGGGGCGGACCTGTGCCGCAGGCGCCCTGTAAGTTTCCAGCCGGAGGGTCAAGGAAGGTTGTGTGTCCTGCTTGAGCGACAGAGCCCACTGGTAAACGCCCGCCAGGACTTCAGCCGTGGCAGTGACTTGCAGCTTGCCGGTTTCATCCAGACTGAGACGGGTGTCTTCGGGAACCTGGAGACCGTAATCAGCGAGCCGTTTTTTGGCATTCTGGGCAAAAGGGCTCTTGTACTGCTTGTAAGCCTCGGAACGCAGGCTGTAAATCAAACCCGGAGGTAACTGGGTGCTCCAGTCAGCGGGCGTGTTCGCATCCTCCGGAAACGCGGGTCTGTGGGGATCTGGCTCGGGCTGCTGTGCCAGCTGGGCCAGATGGGCAGTGATGAAGAGCCCTTGCGCGACATCATCTTTCCGGAGTTGCGAGTCGCCCTTGGCTGGCCATTGAGCGATGAGCCGTGTCTGGCCGTTGATCAGCGACAGGCTGGTTTGAAGCGCAGCTTCTTGAAACTCCGGCACCTCCCATTTCTGCAAGCTGCCGGTCACGGGCTCAGTCGCTGTTTGCAGTCGGGGTTTCTTCCGAAGGAAGGTCAGTGTGGAGGCAATATCCAGGCTTACCGACTGGTGCTGCGGATAGGCAGCGGCGTCCACCTTCAGGGTGAAGCCCAGAAGCCGCTGCCCGGGGATGACCGAGGCGCGACCTGCTGCATCCAGCCGAACATCTGCCACAAAGGTGCGCTCGGTGCCGCTGCTCAAAGTCGCCTCTCGCTGTCCGGCGCGGAGATGGCCGGTGTGCAAGATCTTGACCGGGCTGCCGGGCTCTGAAGCCTCCTGCAGGAGGCGTTGCAGGTCTTCCGTCTGGTCCACCTTGCTGGTGGGCGCAGAGGCCAGCAGGCGGAGCAGCGGGCCGGGCGCCTGGACGACATGGGCTGTCATGTTGATCACCGCGCCAGGTGTGGGCGCTGTCCGGGCAAAGA
>DASWXG010000012.1:0-7774 GCA_036405615.1 Prosthecobacter sp.
GCAATGCCCGCTGAGCAAAAAGAAGGCGGACCCGTCCAAGACGGTCACTTACAGCCGCCAGGTGGCTTTTGCCGACACCGCCAGCAAGGCCACATTTGATTCCGCCCCGGACAAGCACATCAAGGAAGTGCGCCAGTAAGCCTCTTTCCAAATCTTCCTGCGGCAGGTCCTCAAGACCTGCCGCTTTTTATGGGCCGTCAGGGAAGCCGCCCGCCGTTTCAGCCTCAATCAAAGGCTCTACCCGGTTCACGATTTCCCCGACCAGAACAGGGTCCATGTAGGGGTATTCGTCCGGGATATCCAGGACCTCGATCCGGAGGTCTCTGAACACTCCCGGAAAAGCCTCACGCAAGCGTTGCTTGTGCTCCTGCTCCATCACACAGACGAGATCCGCCCACTGCAGCAATTTTTCGCTCACCCGGGTGCGGGCGACCTGGCTGAGGCCGGCCGACCGCACCTGGACACGGGGATCCTTTTGATAAACGGCTTCAGCCGTGGGGCTGCGCCATTGGTTGCGTGAGCAGATGAAAAGCAACCTCACGTTTACAGTTCTGCCACGTGGTGGTGGTCCTCTTCCTCGGCAGGCTTTTTGACCTTGCCGCTCAGCACCACGAAGAAGACTGGGGTGAACAGAAGGCCGAAGAAGGTAACACCGATCATCCCGTAGAACACGGCGGTACCCAGAGCCTGGCGGATCTCTGCGCCGGGACCACGGGCGATCACCAGCGGCAGCACACCCAGAATGAAGGCAAAACTGGTCATCATGATGGGGCGCAAACGCAGCTTGGTGGCCTCCACGGCTGCGGCCCACTTGTCCATCCCGGCTTCCTGACGTTGACGGGCGAACTCCACAATGAGAATGGCGTTTTTGGCCGCAAGACCAACCAGCACCACAAGCCCGATCTGGGTGAAGATGTTGTTATCCATCTGCCGCAACCACACCCCGGCCAGGGCGCTGAGCAAGCACATGGGCACGATCAGGATCACCGCCAGAGGCAGGCTCCAGCTCTCATACTGGGCCGAGAGCACCAGGAAGACGAAAAGCACACAAAGTGGGAAGACGAACATGATGGTGTCCCCGGCCAACAGTTGCTGGTAGGTGAGATCGGTCCACTCGATGGCAAAGCCATCCGGTAGTTTTTCCTTCGCCAGCCTGTCCACCGCCGTCACCATCTCCCCGGAACTCAGGTCCGAAGTGGTGTTGCCGTTCACGTCAGCCGTCACATACATGTTGTAACGCGCCACGCGGTCAGGTCCGCCGATGCGGTGGATCTTCACCAAGGCCCCCAGAGGCACCATCTCGCCTTTCTGGTTGCGAGTCTTCAGCTTGAGCACGTCCTCCGGTTTCACCCGGTACTTCGGTTCGGCCATGGCCGTCACCTGGTAGGTTCTGCCAAAGAGGTTAAAATCGTTCACATAAGCAGAACCCAGGTAGACCTGAAGGGTCTCATTGATGTCCGCCAGCGAGATGCCCATGTTCTTGGCGGCCTGCCGGTCAATGTCCAGGTAGAATTGGGGCACATTCGCCCGGAAGCCGGAAAGGATGGAGGTGAATCCGGGTTCATCCCTCAAGGCATCCATCAGCTGGTTGGTCGCAGCCTGAAGAGGGGCGAGCCCGGCATTGTTCAGATCCTGCACCTGGAACTTGAAACCACCGGCATTGCCCAGACCGCGAAGCGCCGGAGGCGGAAGCACGATGACTCGGCCGGCCTGGATGGAGGCAAAGCGTTTTTTGGCTTCGGCGATCAGGCCTTCCGCGCTCGTTTCCGGGGTGGTCCGCTTGTCGTGTTCGTCGAAGATAAGGAATGCAGCTCCCACGTTGCTCTGGTTGGCCTGGAGAACGGAGGAATAACCGGAGATGGCAAAGGTGTGGGCAATGCCGGGAATCTCCCGGGCAATGGTGTCCATCTCTTTCACCACGGCATCGGTACGCTCAAAGGAGGCACCGTCCGGAAGCTGGACCACCACCATCATGTAACCCATGTCCATGGTAGGAATGAAACCGGTGGGGGTGGCCTTGAAAAGGTGTCCCGCGAGTCCCACAAGGCCGGCATAGACGATCAGCACCACGATGCTGACCCGGACGAGCTTGCCGACAATGGCTCCAAAGAGGTTTGAAACGCCGTTGAAGAAGGCGTTGAACAGCTTGAAGAACCAGCCAAACAGAAAGTCAATGATGCGCTGGAGAATGTCCGGCTTGGCCCCGTGGGGAGGCAGCATCAGAGCCGTGAGCGCCGGACTCAGGGTAAGTGAGTTGAAGGCCGAGATGATGGTGGACGCGGCGATCGTCAGAGCGAACTGCCGGTAGAAGGCCCCGGTGATGCCGCCCATGAAAGCCGTCGGCACGAACACGGCCGTGAGCACGAGAGCCACGGCAATGACCGGGCCAGTCACCTCCTTCATTGCCAGCAAAGTTGCCTGGCGTGGAGAGTGCCCTTTGGCAATGAAACGCTCCACGTTTTCCACCACCACGATGGCGTCATCCACCACGATACCGATGGCTAGCACCAGACCGAAAAGCGACAGGTTGTTCAGGGTGAACCCGAATGCCTGCATCACCGCCAGCGTACCGACCAACGACACGGGCACGGCCAGGAGCGGAATGAGCGAGGCGCGCCAGTTCTGCAGGAACACGACCACCACGAACACCACCAGGATCACCGCCTCGATCAGCGTGTGGACCACCGACTGCATGGAGGCTCGGACGAAACGGGTGGGGTCATAGTTGATGCTGTAACTCACGCCCGGCGGAAACCGCTGGCTGAGCTCTTCCATCTTGGCATAGACGCCGTCAGCCGTGTCCAGGGCGTTGGTGCCCGGCAACTGGAACACGCGCAACGACACGGCATTCAGGCCGTCGCGGTAACTTTTCACCGCGTAGTCACGGGCACCGAGCTCGATGCGGGCCACGTCCTTGACGCGGATCACCTGGCCGTCCCGGTTGGTCTTGATCACGATATCGCCAAACTCTTCGGCGGTGATGAGACGTCCCTTGGTCGTGAGGGTGTAGTTGAAGCTGGTGCCTTCCGGCGCGGGCATCATGCCCAGCTGGCCTGCCGCCACCTGGACGTTTTGCTCACGAATGGCGCGCAGGACATCTCCGGCAGTCAGATCCCTTCCGGCAATCTTGTCGGGGTCCAGCCAGATGCGCATGGAGAAATCCAGACCGCCCAGGGTGGAGGCCTCCGCCACGCCCGGCAGACGGGCGATCTGGTTTTGCACCTGCAGCAGCACGTAGTTGGCCAGATAGATCACGTCACGCGAACCGTCCGGGGAGAAGAACTGCACGGCGAGGGTCAGGTCCGGTGAACGCTTTTGGGCGAGCACGCCCAGACGCCGGACGTCCTCAGGAAGGCGGGGCAAAGCGGCGTTCACGCGGTTTTGCACCAGCACCTGGGCCTGGTTGAGGTCCGTTCCCAGGCGGAAGGTGACCGTCAGCATCATGCGCCCGTCATTGGTACAAGAAGAAGAGAGGTACAGCATGTCCTCCACGCCGTTGACTTCCTGCTCCAGCGGGGTGGCGACAGTATCCGCCACGGTCTGCGCATTGGCGCCGGGATAGGTGGCAGAGACCACCACCGTGGGCGGAACCACTTCGGGATACTGGTTGATGGGCAGGCCGAAATAGGCCAGCCCGCCCAGCAGGGTGATGACGATACTGATGACCGTGGCGAAGATGGGCCGGTCAACGAAGAAGCGGGCGATGTTCATGGGGGGACGGGAGAAGCGGGGTTAGGGGTGCCTGAGGCGGATCGTCGAAGAGGGCCCGGAGGCACCTCGGCGGACTACTTGGCCGGGACCATGGCGGTCTTCATTCCCCGCTCTTCCTTCACTGAAACCTGCCCGCCGTTGCGCACGAGGGCCATGCCCTCCACCACAATGCGGTCGTCCTTGGAAATGCCTGTCTTGATCACCCGCAGGCCGTCATGGATAGGGCCGATGTCCACCGGCACCTGCTTCACCACGCTGTCCTGGCCTACGATGAAAACGAAGGGTTTGCCCTGGTCGCTGCCGATGGCGTTGTCATGCACCAGAAGGCCGGTGTATTTGCCACTGCCAGGAATGCGCACACGGGCGAAAAACCCGGGAGCCATGAGGCCGCCGGGGTTTGGCAGCAGAGCGCGGGCGCGGATGACCCCGGTGCTGGGATCCAGGCGGTTGTCCACAAAGTCGATCACGCCCTTATGGGGATAGCCTTCCTCGTTAGCCAGGGCCATTTCAGCCGGGATGCGCTCGTCCAGGGCGCTGGCGCGCTGGCCCAGACGGCGGAGTTCACGGTACTTCAGGGTGCTCTGCTCATCCACATCCAGGTAGCAGTGGATGGGATCCACGGAGACAATGTTGGTTAGAACCGTGGCGTTGGAAACGTTGCTGCCGCCGCTGACCAGGTTTCCCTGGGTCACCAGAACATCACCAATACGTCCGGTGATGGGCGAACGAAGCTGGGTGAACTCCATGTCCAGCTTGGCCTCTTCAAGAGTGGCGCTGGCGGAACGCAGACTGGCCTGAGCCTCCGCCAGGGCCTGGTTGCGCTGGTCAATCTGCTCCACAGCGATGGCCTTGGATTCCGCCAGCTCCTTGGCACGCTTGGCCTCCATATTGGCCAGCTCCACCCTCACCTGGGCACGTTCAAAATCGGCCTGGGCACGGTCCACCACCACCTGATACGGACGGGGGTCGATGGTGAAGAGCAGGTCGCCCGCCTTCACATCACTTCCTTCCCGGAAATGGATTTTTTCCAGGTAACCGGAAACACGTGCACGGATTTCCACAGACTCAGGCGCATCCAGGCGGCCGATGAACTCGTCCCATTCGACCAGTTCCGCGCTGACCGGTTTTGCGACGGTGACCGGGGCAGGCGGAGGTGCGGCGTTCGTTTTCTGCTGATTGCGCTCACAGGAGGAAAGCGCGGCCAGCACCAGGCTGAAGGCGAGGAGTCGTTGCATGAAGGAGTTGATACGGCGTCGGGGGGGGAAGTTCTGCCGCTCGTCCCATTCTTACGTCCGGGATGAACGACTTTCACACCGGATTGTGAGCAATCTGAAGGCAAAGATATTCCGTAGCGTCCTGCATTTTTTTGATTTTGGGGCAAAAACGGCCAGCGACGTCAAGCCGCAAAGTTTGACCCTCCCTCTTGCCACCCGGCTTTCGCGCGACATATCATCTGCCACCCGCACATGAAACGCCTCTACCGCAACGCCCAGATTGCCTCCGAAGACTCTGCCCAACTGATGACCGGAGACGTGCTGGTGGAAGGGGACCGCATCCTGGGCGTGGCAGGGCAGATCAGCGGCGTGACGGATGCCGAGGTGATCGACTGCACGGGGCGCATCCTGCTCCCTTCCCTTTTTGACGTCCATGTGCATGCCCGTGAACCCGGGCGCGAGGACAAGGAAAACATCTTCAGTTGCGCGGAAGCGGCGATCAACGGCGGCGTAACAGGATTTGTGATGATGCCGGACACGAACCCCGCCATCGACAACGCTGGCGTGGTCAGGACCGTTCTGGAAAGCGCGCGGCAGACCCGCCTCGGCGCGAGCCTCTACGTCAGCGGAGCCATTACCAAGGGTCGCAAAGGCGAGGAACTGGCCGGCATCGCCGGCATGAAGGCAGCGGGTGTTGTCATGCTGTCAGAGGGAGGAGTCGCGATCGACAACCCCCAGGTGTTGCGGCGGGCGATGGAATATGCTCGGGATTTCGACATTCCTCTGGCCAGCCACTGCGAGGTGAAGGAACTGAGCGGCAAGGGCTGCATGCATGAAGGGAGCATCAGCTACTCCCTCGGCCTTCCGGGCATCCCGAGCATCAGCGAAGAAATTTGCATCTCCCGCGACATCCGGCTGGCGGAGTACACCGGGGTGCATCTGAACATCCAGCATGTGACCACGGTGGGCGGCATGGAAACCATCAAACGTGCCAAGGACCGGGGCATCCGGGTGACCTGCGAAGTCACCCCCCACCATTTGCTGTTCAGCCACGAAGACATCGGGGACTACGACACACATTTTAAAATGAACCCTCCCCTGCGGACCAAGGAGGACAATGCCCTGCTGCTGCAAGGCCTCAAAGACGGGCTGTTTGACGTCATCGCCACGGACCACGCCCCGCACACCCCTTTTGAAAAGAACCAGGACTTTGCCAGCGCGCCCTTTGGCGTCAGCGGCCTGGAAACTGCACTGCCCTGCCTGTTTGACCATTTCATCTCCAAAGGAGTTTTGGACTGGGGGCTCATCGTGAAACGCTATTCAGCCGAACCACGCCGCCTGATGAAGCTGGAACCTGTCCCGGTGAAAGAGGGGGGCGTAGCCGACTTCATCCTCTTCAACCCGGAGCGCAGCACGACGTTCAACCGCGAGTTCTTGAAATCCCGGAGCATTAACACCCCCTTCCTGAACAAGACCGTGAAGGGCCTTGTGGAGCGGGTGATCTATCGCGGAGCAGAACTTCTGGCGAGATAACTCCGTCTTCAGCGCTGGTCCCACGTCTTCAGTCCTGTGACAGGCAGCCAGGCCTCTGCCGCTGTCCGCCAATCTGCCGTGCCTGCTTTTTGGAAAAGCTCCCAGACGGGCTTTTTACTGAGAGGATCTGCAATGCTGCCGGGGACATTTCGCCACAGGCCGAGCCGCAGGCCTCCTTCTTGGGAGTGGTCCACATGCCGGTGGTAAATGAAGGCGTCCACGGTGGGCAGCGTGCGGCATTTCTCCCAGGCATAGGCATAAGCAGCCGCCTGGAGCTGCTCTCCATCCGGGGTTGCCAGAGTGTGAAATCCCTGTTCCGAGAGGATGATGCGGCGGGGCTTGCCGAGATAGAGAAGCTCCTGTTGCTCCAAGTGCTTCGGCAGCACTTCGAGGTTTTTGAAGGTCACCTTGGGAGTTGAGTCTTCCCGGGTCACACTTTTATCGGCCCAAGCGCGGGGATTCCCCAGATCTTCGGGATAGGGATGCCACGCCACGTGCCAGTCCAGATCACCACGTTCACGAACCAGCCGGGCAAAGGTGTCCAGGTAGTCGCGGCCGGGCGTGGCTTCCTCCGCGCTGATGCCTGACATGGATGCAGCCCAATGATGATCAAAGGAAATGTAGAGCCGGGCATTTGCGGATGCCCGACGTACTCCGGCGTGGATGATGCGGAAGGCATTTTCATAATGGCTGGCCGCGTCCACCAGGGGCTTTTTGCCAAAGTTATACCACAGCCAGTGGGAGTTGACCTCGTTTCCAACGATCCAGCCCCACACCCGGCCGTGTTCCGGTTGGTCGCCAGACCAGCGGGCCGCCAGAAATTCGGTCGCCGCCCGAAGCCACAAACGGCCGTCGGATGTCACACTGTTAAAAGCCCCCACGCTGTATTTCCGGTCAGCCCGGGCATCGGGATGGATTACCAGGCCATCGCGCTCGGCATCGCCAGAAGGATAGGCGATCAGAATGAGGTAAACAGCCACACCTTTGTCGGACAGGGGGCGGATCTGCCGGTCGAGCGACTCAAGATACGAGCGGTCAAAAGAGAACTCCCTGCCCTCCACAGCCTGCACAGGATTTCCGGGCTTCTTTTGCAGGTCTGCCAGTGCGGTCAGATTGAGATTGATGCCCGCATGATGAATTCCTAACTCCAAGGCGTCCGGCACCATTTGGACCTGCAATCCTTTGATGGAGGGCAGCGATGGAAAGGGATCTGCGTTGGGAGCAGCGAAGACCTGGGTGACGGCCAGAAGAAAAAGACAGAGACGAAACATGGCAGGCAAGCCACTACGCGCGGCAGCGGGTTTTCTAAATCCAAG
>DASWXG010000013.1:0-12704 GCA_036405615.1 Prosthecobacter sp.
GTGGCAGCACAGCGCCGCCTGCCTGTGGCGGAGGGGGCGGAGCAGGGCCTGACGGGGCTGGAAAAACTGCGCATCCCGCGTTCCACCATCGCTGCGGTGACGCATGTGGACGGCTCGGCCCGCATCCAGAGCGTGCATGAAGAGACACACCCAGCCTTTCATGCGCTGATCCGCGAATTTGATGCGCTGACGGGCTGCCCCTTGATCGTCAACACCTCGTTCAATCTGCGCGGCGAGCCGGTGGTGGAGTCTCCGGCCCAGGCCTACACCTGCTTCATGCGCACAGACATGGACGTGCTGGCCATCGGCCCCTACCTGCTGATGAAAGAGGAGCAACCCGCGTGGGTGGAAAAGGAAAACTGGAGGGAGCAGTTCCAGCCGGACTGAACGGGGCGGAACGGAGCGAGGAAGGACTCACTGACTGCATGGGCACGACCAAACCACAGGAAAACATCATCTTGCAAGAGCTGCGCGGCGTGGAGCGAAACCCGCGTGCGTGGAGGAACTTTGGCCTGGTGATGGCCACGGCGCTGGGCGTACTGGCAGGTCTTGCTGTCTGGAAGCACGCGGCCTTCACCCCCGTGTCGCTTGCGCTGGCAGGGGCTGCCGCTGCATTCGTGCTGGCGGGGCTGCTATGTCCGCGTGTGCTGGACCGCCCGCATGTGGCCTGGATGTTCCTTTCCCTCTGCCTGGGCTGGGTGATGTCGCGGGTTATCCTCATCCTGCTGTTCTGCCTGGTGGTGGTGCCCACGCACATGGCCGGGCGTCTGTTTGGCCTGTCCTTCATGGACATGCGGAAAGGGGCGGAAAAGGAGAGCCTGTGGCTGCCGAGAAAACCGCGCGAACCGCGCCACCACGAGACATTATTTTAGGTGCGCGTGGCGCATGCCCGTGCATGGGTGGCAGTCTCCTCTTTTCCATGAACCGCACCCAGATCATCCGCCAGTTTCTGTCCTTCCTCGCCCGTTCGGGCAAGTGGTGGATGATGCCGCTGGTGCTCATGCTGCTGCTGCTGGGGGCAGTGCTGGTGTTTGCCAAGGGCAGTGCCATCGCCCCCTTCATTTACAGCCTGTTCTGACACGGCGGGGCTGGAGAAACCGGGCCTGCGGGTGCGACACCGCGCGTCCGATTGGGCCTAAAAATTGTCCTTCTGCCCCGTGGCGGTTCCCGTTTATAACGAGGCCGCCATGCCAACCAAGAAGAAGCTCAACATCGCCGTCGTCGGTCTCGGGTTCGGGGCCGAGTTCATCCCCATCTGGCAACGTCATCCCGATACTGTTTGTTATGCCATCTGCCAGCGCGATCCGGCAAAGCTGAAGGCCATTGGCGACGCTTTTGACGTGCAGGTGCGCTATACGGACTTTCGCGAGATGCTGAAGGACCCGGCGATTGATGCCGTGCACATCAACTCCCCCATTCCAGATCACGGGTGGATGTCCATCGAGGCTTTGCAGGCAGGCAAGCATGTGGCCTGCACCGTGCCCATGGCCACCAGCGTGGAAGACTGCAAGAAGATCTGCGATCTGGTGAAGAAGACCGGTCTCAGTTACATGATGATGGAGACTGTGGTCTACGCCCGCGAGTTCCTGTTCATGAAGGAGCAGTATGAAAAGGGCAAGCTGGGCAAGCTGCAGTTCCTGCAGTCCAGCCACCAGCAGGACATGGACGGCTGGCCAAACTACTGGCCGGGTCTGCCGCCCATGTGGTATGCCACGCACTGCGTGGGCCCGGTGGCGGCGCTCGCAGGCACCCCGGCGCAGTATGTGAGCTGCTTTGGCTCCGGCACCATCCGGCCGGAACTGGTGAAAAAGTACGGCTCCCCCTTTGCCGTGGAGACAGCGCATGTGAAGTTCAAGGACAGCGACCTCAGCGCCCGGGTCATCCGCAGTCTCTTCGACACCGCACGGCAGTATCGCGAAAGCATTGACGTGTATGGCGACAAAGCCTCCATCGAATGGCCTCTCATCGAACACGAGCCGCTGGTGCTGCACACGGCGAAGCTGCCGGAGCACAAGATCCCAAAACGGGTGAAGGCACCGGACTATGGGAAACGCCTGCCGAAGAGCATCCGCGACTTCACCACCAAGGGCGTTTACGACCTGGGCAAGAAGACCCACCTTAGCTTCACCCAAGGCAGCGGCCATGGCGGCAGCCACCCGCATCTGGCGCACGAGTTTGCCCGTGCCCTGGTGGAGGGGCGCGACCCTTTCCCCAACGCCAAACAGTCCGCCAACTGGACCTGCGTGGGCCTGTGCGCCCATGAGTCTGCCCTGGCGGGCGGAAAGATCGTGAAACTGCCCGCTTTCACGGTTTGAGCGAATCTTGAAACCTGTAAACACCGCCCATCCCTCATTTGAGTGAGGGATGCGGCAGTCGTAAGGAGTGGGGCATCCTGCCCTCAGCTTGCCGACTCATCGCCGATGTCGCGCTTTCCTGCGCCGCCGACGCAAGCCGGTGGGAGATCGGAAGGCGAAAACCACGGATGGGCTCAAAGTCACGTGAATCCGCGCACTTACGGGCACTGCGCGGGGCTTGAAGTGAGGCAGGCGCTCATGCCTGCCTGCTTGAAGAAATGCCGGGACTTTCCTTTGCAAGAGCTGCCAGTCATCGCTGCCGCGCATGCCAGCGGTCTCCTCAAGAAAACCATGGCAAACAAGTGCCAACCATCGGCAGCCACCGCAAACTTCAGAAACCTTCGTTCGGGCGGCTGGGGCAAAAATTCCGCAACAAAAGTTCTCTGGTGCCGCCGAGGATCGTTCGATACCGTGGTGCAAGACAGCACTGGCTGCCGCTTTGCCACTCGCTGATTCCGCTTCACCTCAAGCCTCTCCCGCCATGGACCTTCAACTGCAAAACAAGCTCGCTCTCGTCACGGCCTCCAGCGGAGGCATCGGCCAGGAAATCGCCACCTCGCTGGCCCGGGAAGGGGCGACGGTGATCATCAACGGCCGCAGCGCAGCCGGTGTGGAGAAAACCCTTGCCGCCATCCGGCAGGCAGTGCCCGGGGCAAAACTGGAGGCGCTGGTCGCAGACAACGGCACCGCAGAGGGCGTGGCGGAAACCATCCGCCAGTTTCCGCGCCTGGACATCCTGGTGAACAACCTGGGCATCTACGAAGCGGTGGGCTTTTTTGACGAAACGGACGAGGCGTGGCTGCGGCTGTTTGAGGTGAACATCCTCAGCGGCGTGCGCCTGGCCCGGCATTACCTGAAGGGCATGCTGGAGCAGGGGACCGGGCGCATCGTTTTCATCTCCAGTGAATCGGCCATCAGCCCTTCACCGGAAATGGCCCACTATGCCGCCACGAAAACCATGCAGCTCTCGCTTTCCCGCAGCCTGGCGGAACTCACCCAGGGCACCGCTGTAACCGTCAATACGGTGATGCCGGGCAGCACCATGACGGAAGGAGTGGCCAAGTTTGTCCAGGATCCCTTTCCCGGGGAAACCCTGGATGCCGCCCAGCGCCGGTTCATGAAGGAAAACCGACCCACCTCGCTGATTGGCCGGCTGATCGAACCCAAAGAAATCGCCGATGCCGTCACCTTTGTCAGCAGTCCGCTGGCCTCTGCGATCAACGGGGCTGCCCTGCGCGTGGATGGCGGCCTAGTGCGCAGCGTGTTTTAAAAAGACGAGTGGATGATCCGACAAGGCCGGGAGCCGGAAGCAAGAGCGTGGAATCCCTCATGCTCGCCACTCCACAGAGGTCTTGGGAGTCTCCTGATAGCGAACTTCGCGAAGCGTCCCGGAGTGCGGTGCCAGAGGAGCACGGAGCCGTCCGGGCTCCGGCGACACCGCTCGGAGCGCGTGCATGATCCTCTTGCTGCCACCTCATCTCGAAGCCGCGAAGCAGGCGCGCATGATTGCACAAACGATCTGAATGAAGAAGAAGTCCTGGCGCTTCGCGACTCACGAAAGCCCCAGTTCCCGACCATGCAGGGCTTCAGCTCAAGCGGTGTCGCCGAGGCACGGGTGTTGCCCTTGCCTCTTTGCCACCGCACTCCGGGACGCTCCGCGTTACGCCATGTCCTGAACGACGAGGCACGATGAGGGCTGGAAGTTCCTCATCCTCATCAATGGCAAACTTCCGGTTAGGCGATCTCAGTCCGGGATGTTCCGTGTCATGATGAAACGGCCGGAGTTGATGGGCGCGGTGGGTGTGGCATTGGACGGCAGGAGGAAGAAGCCTTCTGCGCGTTCCAGTCCCTGAATGATCAGACCCTGGAAGGTACCCGGGCGCTGGCGGCTGAGAGCCGGATTGTTGGGATCAATGTCCATGGCCGTGCCGCTGCCTGTCAGCAGTCCCAGTTTGGCATTCAGGCTCAGCTTTAGCTGGTGGGGATTTGTCGCCAGACCAGGCGTGAACTGGGCCACGTTACCTGCTGCCACTGTGAACGTCTGGGAGAAGGGGATGAAGAGACCGCCTTCGCTGAACCTCAGCCGGGCGTTGTTGGCGGTGAGCGGAAGTTCCAGCACCAGATTGGCCGGAGGCTGGTATCGCTGGCCTTCGCCGGCCAGATCATGACGGCCAAAACCGCTGCCGTAGTTGCGAGGAGCCGGGTTCCCCGGTTGAGCGGCTTTGAACCAGTCCGTAGCTGCCGCGATGCGGGCCGGGGCTGCGGGGAGGATCTGCAACTGGCCCTGGAATGAGCCGGTGCCTTTGTACAGCAGGGAATGAACAGGCAGCAGGTCACCCCGCAAGCCTTTGCCAGCGCCGGTGACGGCCGTGCCATCGGCCAGCTTGCCGCTCCAGGTGATCTGGCCCTTGCTGCTGAGGTTCACAGCCAGATAGCCGCTGCCGCGCGGGCTGTCGGGAAGCGGCGTGGGGACCAGCGGCACATTGTAGAGGCCGGGCAGGGCGGTGAACTCCTGGGGCAGTGCGGTCCATTCCTGTGCGGCCCAGACGCGCACGTAGTCTTCATCTTCACGGCCCAGGCTGCCTTCCAGGGTGCCGTCTTCCAGGCTGAAGGTCAGTTCCAGCGGGAGAGGATTTCCCGGTCTGGAAACAGGCAGGGTGACAGTGGCATAGGTTTCGCCGGGGAAGGTTTCCAGCATGCCCTTCACAGCGGTGCGCAGACTGCCTCGCGTGAGGGTGCCGGTGAAGGCACCCGTCTTGGTGACCACCAGGCTGAAATGGCCGCCAAGGTTTTGGTTATACCCGGCATGCCGTTCCACCAGGCCGCGGAAGCTGCCGGAGATGTTTGCCGGCAGATCTTCCACCACCCAGTCAAAGGTGACTGGTGCGGCGGCGGAGCCAGCTGCATTGCCGGCGGTGAGGGTGACGGTGTAGCTGCCTGCACGGGTCGGGCGGCCCGTGATGCGTCCGGTTTTGGCATCCAGCTTCAGGCCCGGCGGCAGCCCCTTGGCGGAGTAGCGCGTAGCGGTGTTGGAGGCCAGGATCTGAAAGTTCACCGCACCGCTGACGATACCGTCGGAAGGCGGAATGAAGATGTCAAACTCTGGCGGGATGGTGATGGAAAGCGAGGCCCGTGAGGTGAAGAACGGCGCCACGTCATCCATGGAAATGCGGCAGTGAAAGTCGGCCGCATCCGCTGCCGTCACCCGGCGCAGTGTCATCACCGGTTCGCGGCTGCCTTTGAGGCGTCCGCCGAAATCCGGGTCGTCATCGCGCAACTGGCGGCTGCCGCTGAACCATTGGTAACGCAGGTTCGGACCGGCGGCGAAGACCTTGAACATGGCCGTCTGCCCGGGCAGCACATTCTGGCTCAGGATGTTTTGCCGGACCACCGCCACCGGGGCGGGAGACTCAATCTGCGCGGTGAGGTTTTCTGCTGTGAAGGCATAGCGTGCCGCATCGCCAAACTGCATGGAGGGGAACGAGAGGCTGGTGCCGGTGGCACCGGGGATGGGTTTGCCGTTTTTCAGCCACTGGCGTGTGGTCTTGCCGAAAACTGTGCTGTCGCCGGTCAGCGTCAGGCTGCTGCCCTCGGGCACAATCTGCGGTACTGGGGCGGTGGTCAGTTCAATGGCCGGATAGGCCGTGCCGCGCAGGGTGACGTCCACAGCGATGACCTCGCCATTGATGTCATCATCCACCTCGCTGGTCACCACGGTCCATTCGCCGCGTGAAGATTCGCCCCAGTGGCGCACGGTGGAAAAGGTCCAGGAGGAGTAGTCCTTGCCGGTGTCCAGTTTGGAAGCATAGGCCAGCGTGCTCACGACACCGCTGGGGGAAATGAGGCGCACGATGAGGTCGCCGCGCCGTTCGTGTTTGGCCTCCAGGGAGACGGTGACGCTTTCCACGCGCAGGGCCATTTCGCTGCGGAAGTCTGTCTTCAGACGTGTGTTGATGTACTTCGTCTTGGTTTCTTCCGGAAGGATGATGGTGGTGCCCTGGGGCTGGGGGCCGTCACCCGGGT
Source organism: Prosthecobacter sp. (assembly GCA_036405615.1). Classification (GTDB taxonomy): domain Bacteria; phylum Verrucomicrobiota; class Verrucomicrobiia; order Verrucomicrobiales; family Verrucomicrobiaceae; genus Prosthecobacter. The sequence goes on from DASWXG010000013.1 coordinate 6,378, forward strand.
TTGGGTCCACCCGCACTTGCTCCCGGCTGACGGAGAAACTTTCGCCGAGATTGGTCCAGGTGCGTGCCATGGCCACAGCGGCAGCCGCATTCACCAGCCCGCCTCCATAAGAGTGGTGATGCTTCACGGGCGCGTAGTTGATCTCCCACGGGTCGCGGTTGGGATGCTCCACCCAGCCCGCATCTTTGGGGGCCAGCTTGGTGGAGGAGCGCAGAAGGATCTCCTTCACATCCCGCCAGCCGAGATTGGGATTGGCCTGCAGCATCAGCGCCACAACGCCTGAGACGATGGGGGCTGCGGCCGAGGTACCGCCAAAGTCATTGGTGTAGTTCACCTCGGCGAGGTTCTTTTTCGATCCCTGGTTATACCCCTGCACACCGACGAGATCTGTGGTGATGATGCCGCCGCTCCTGCCGATGGAAGGGGCCACGACGGTGATGTGGCTGCCAATTTCACTGTAGGAAGTCAGCGCGCCGTTGTGATCCACAGCCCCGACGGTGATGCCGTAGATGTTGTTGGCGTAGCCGTCCTTGTTGCCCTGCATGCCCTGGCCCCGGCCGTTGCCGCCGGACCACACAAACACCGTGCCGCGCCCGCCGCGGCCGTCGGTGGTGGCCTCGATCATGGAAGAGGTGAACAGGCTGCCGGTATAGCCGAGATCATAGGGGCCGCCTCCCATGCCCCAGCTGTTGTTTTTGATCTGGATGACGTCTTGGCCGTGGATCATGGCTTCGCCTTCCAGCGCGGAATCAATGAGGTCGGCAATCAGGCGCATGCCCACCAGCGTGGCTTGGGGTGCGGTTCCTGCCACGCCGATGCCGTTGTTGCCCCGTGCTGCGGCGAGACCGCCCACAGGCGTTCCATGGTAGTCTTCTGGGCCGTCCGGGGAAGGATTGCTGTCTTCACCGTTCCAGTCGTAGTGGTTAGGCAGGGGATCCACGTTCGGGCTGAGATCCGGATGAGTGATCTGCAGGCTGTCATCCACGATGCCGATGCGGATGTTCTGGCCCTGAAACTCATCCCACACAGGTTCGACATTGATGTCCACGCCCTTCTTGCCGCCGGACTGGCCGGTGTTGCGCAGGTGCCACTGGTCACGGTAGTAGTAGTCATCCTGTACGGCGTCGGCAAATCGCTGGCTGAGCAGCAAGGGTTCGGCCGCAGCCTGCTCGTTCATCGCCAGCACAGACATGGCATCCATGGCCCGCAGGGGGGTGGATGCCGTGGCGACAACGTGGGTGGGGGCATAGGAGGGGCGGCTTTTCACCTCCAGGGCTTGCTCGCGGGCGAACTGTTCCGTGGTGGCCAGCTGGGCGCTGTTCAGCAGGACTTTTTCGGTCAGCACGCGACGGTGGGCAGCATCCACAGGGCCGTTTTCCGGGTAGATCACCAGACCGGGCCACTGGCCATTCCGGGCAGCTTCTTCCTCGGCCAGATGCAGCAGAGCAGAGGCATCGGCCTGAGGCTTGATCTTTTTCAACCGCTGGTGAACCGGGGCCTTGCCGTTGTAAATTTCATCCAGGGCAAGCTTGAAGCGGCCCACGCGTCCGCCTTCTGCCAGGGCAAAGGGACGCCCTGCACGCAGGTCTTCCGGGGCACTGGCCAGGGCGGCACGGTGGGCGGGAGACAGCTTGGAGAACCCGGTGGCAGCAGCCGGCGCTGGGGCCTTGGCCGCCGGGGGGAGGCGGGTTGCATGGTCCGAGTCACTCACGGACGGAGCGGCCTCGGTCACTGTGGAATCAGAAGGGATGGCTTCTGGCGCGGAAACTGCCTCCGCCTGCGGGCCGCCTTTCGGCGCGAGCAGCCGGGATGGCAGCCAGGACTGGCCCAACCAGCCAGCGAGAACCACAAGCCCCAGCCAGAACAGCGGGCGGAGGCGGGAAAAGAAGGGTGGCAACCGGAACATAATCAGGGACGTGCCCTGTACAGTTCTTCATGAAATTCATGAAGCCAAGCTTAATCTATGGAAATTATAAATTATTCTGGTTATTTCAGAAGGTTGCTCCTTGGGCGGTTCTGCTCAAACATCCGCTCCTCCCATGCCTGTCCTCGTCTCCTTTCTCCGCTCCCGCCCGGTTTTACTGCGTTCTTGGGGAGTTTTGCTGGTCGTTACGGTGGCGGTTTTGCTGGTGCAAAGCCTCACGAAGGTGTGGACCTCAGACATCGGGGCAGACCCGGACGAACCTGCGCACGCCGTCACGGCGCTCATGGTCCGGGACTACCTGGCGTCCGGTTTTTCCCAAGGCCCCATGACCTTTGCCAAGACCTATTATGAGGATTTCCCCAAAGTGGCGCTGGGCCATTATCCGCCCGGATACTACGCCCTGGGGGCACTTTTGCTGCTGCCCTGGCCGCAAGTGCAAACCCTGCTGGTACTGCAGGCGGTGCTGACCGGCTGTCTGGCGATGCAGACCTACCTTCTGGGCCGCCGTTTTCTGCGGGAAGGAACTGCCGTGGCCGCTGCCGCCCTGGTGGCGGGTTTTCCAGTGACTTTAAAACTGACGCAACTGGCCATGGCCGATCTTCTCCTGGCCTGCCTCTGCCTGCTGGCGGTGGAGTGGTGGGCGCGGTTTCTGGAACGCCCCCGGGCCACGATGGCCCTGCTGTTCGGTTTTACGGCGGCAGCCGCCATTCTGACCAAGGGCTCGGCCCTCGCTCTGGCGCTGGTGCCGCCCGTGACCCTGCTGGCCCTGGGGCGCTGGGAGCTTTTGAAAAAGCCCGCCTTTTGGCTGGCTGGTGTGCCGGTGGGTGTACTGGCGGGGCCGTGGATGCTTTATTCCTCCAAGATCACCCAGGAAGGCATGGTGAAGGAAAGCCTGCTCTCCTTTGCCACCGGCGCGGTGAAATATTACGGCAGCAGCCTGTCCATCAGCTTCGGCTTTGCCACGGTCATGGTCGCGGCGGCGGGGCTGCTCATGTGGCTGGGTTATACCAAGATCAAAGTCAAGCCCGACATGCGCCGTGCCTCGCTGCTGGGCCTGCTGGTGGGCACTTTGCTCATCATGCTGCTGATCCCCACCGGTTACAGCAACCGCTACTTCCTGCCGCTGGTGCCCGTGGTCGCGCTGCTGGCCGTCTCCTTTTGCCAGGCCACCCTGGCACGCACCCAGATCCTGCCCGCCATGCTGGCCGCCCTCGTGATGCTGGTCTGGCTGCAGGTCCCTGGCTTGCTGGTGAAAAATGTCAGCGGCTACCATACCGCCGTGACGGAGGCACTGAAGGAAAACCCGATCCGTGTTGAAAATGGAACCGACAAGTCCCCGACCCCTGCTCAAGAACACTGGCTGGTGAGCGCCGACCCGCGTGGCGAAGGCGCGGTCATCGCCCATGCCGCCTACGATCTCCCGCAGCGTTCGCCTTCTTCGCTGCGCATCCATCGCGGCAGCAAGGAACTGGCCAGTACCGACTGGCTGGGCCGCGACTACAAGCCGGCCTTTGCCACCCCGGCGGAGTTGCAAAAGTATCTGGATACCACCGGCATCCGCCGTGTCTTCGTGGACCGCAGCGAAACCGCCACCGGCAAGATCCCGCATGAGGAACTGCTGCTGCAAACCCTCAAAGAAAACACCGCCATCTGGAAACTGGCACACACCTACGAGATCACCCGCCCCTACATGCAGGCCCCCGGCAGCCTGGAAGTGTGGGTGCGTGCACAGGTGCCTTGAGCGACCGAAGTTGACGGTTGTTGACGGTTGTTTCCAGCGGCTGGAAGACGGAGGTGCAGCACGCCCCTATTAAATGCGATTGGGTGGACTGGCCGAAGGAGGTTCCCAGCTACTTTTTCCGGGTGGGGTTTCCTTCAGGGGCAGCCATTGCAAACCACCGTCAACAACTGCCATCCATCGCAAACCTCCTTTTCTGGGTGAGACTTCTTTCAGGGGCAGCCACTGCAAACCATCGTCAACAACTGCCATCGATCGCAAACTTCCTTTTCCGGGTGAGGTTTCCTTCAGGGACAGCCACTGCAAACCATCGTCAACAACTGCCATCCATCGCAAACTTCCTTTTCCGGGTGAGGCTTCCTTCAGGGGGCAGCCATTGCAAACCATCGTCAACAACTGCCATCCATCGCAAACCTCCAATCCTCCCATCCTTCAGCTTCTCCGTTAACAAGAAGTGTGTCAAAGCGAGGCGCTTTTCTCCCGTTCCCCCATTTGCCAAACAGTCCCTCCCCGCTAGCGTCATCTCATGCGGCTCATTTCAGGCAGTGCGGGGGGCATCCCGCTGGAAGTTCCCAAGAATGTCACCCGTCCCACGCAGGACCGGGTGAAGCAGGCCATTTTTAACATGCTGGGGGATCTCGTGCCGGAGGCCCGCGTGCTGGATGTCTTTGCCGGTTCCGGTGCCCTCGGGCTGGAATGCCTGAGCCGTGGCGCGGCCAGCGCCCTCCTGGTGGAACAGGATCGCGCCGCCTGCGATGTCATCCGCAAGAACCTCGCCAAAACCCGTCTGGCCGGGGCGGCCGTGCGCCAGGGAGACGTCTTCAAAGTGCTGCCGCAACTCGCCGCCGCGCAAGGGCAGGGGGCGGAGGGCAGCGGGGGCCAGTTTGACCTCGTATTTGCGGATCCGCCTTACGCCCACAAGCCCGGGGAAGAAGATCTGGCGCTGAAACTTCTGCATCTGCCCGAACTCGCCGCCCTGGTGGCAGAGGGCGGCAGCGTTGTTTTGGAGTGTCTCACCACCCGTGGACAAACCCCTGCCGACTGGGGACCGTGGGAACTGGTCCGCGACCGTGAGTACGGCAGCACCCGCATTCTCTGGCTGAGAAAGCGGTAGCGTCTGCGGCAGGCGATGGCACAGAAAGGAGGGGACCCTGCACACCCGTCCACGCCTGCCAGTAGCATGGCATACCGTGTCGCTGCCGGTGTTCCCTTTCCGTCCGTTTCCTTTTTCATGTCCCGATTCGTCAGCCTTTTCATTTACAACCTCCTGCTGCCCGTGGGCTTGCTGCTCATGCTGCCGGGAGCGATCCGCAAGATGCGCCAGCGTGGCGGTCACTGGCGGGATCTCGGCCAGCGTTTCGGTTTCCTGCCGATGGAACAAAAACGCGCCCTTGCCGCACTGCCTCCGGGCCGTGACCGCTTGTGGATGCATGCTGTGAGCGTGGGCGAGGTCGGCATCGCCACCAAACTCATCGCCCGGCTGCTGAAGGACCGGCCGCAAACCGGTGTCGTGCTCACCACCACCACCCCGACTGGCCATGCGCTGGCTTCGGAGTTTGCGGCGAGGCAAGGCGGGCACGTGGTCGTGCTTTATTCACCGCTGGATCTGCCGGGTGTCGGCGGCAAGTTTTTGACGGAACTGGCCCCCGCGCAGATCGTGCTGGTGGAGGCCGAGGTGTGGCCAAACCTGATGTCCGCCGCCCGCCGTGCCGGCGTTCCCGTATCTCTGGTGAATGCGCGTCTTTCACCGCGCTCGGAGCGCCGTTTCCATCAGCTCGGTTTCCTCATCAAACCCGTCTTTGCCATGCTTCAGCAGGTCATGGTGCAGGAGCCGGAAGACGTCGCACGCTGGACACGGCTGGCCGTGCCGGAAGGGCGTGTCCACCACACCGGCAGCATCAAGTTCGATCCCCAGGGGGCCGCTGCAGATGCCGCTCAGGTGGAGGCTCTGCGCACCATACTGGCCCAGGCCGGTATCTCCCCGCGCCAGCCTTCCATCTTGCTGGCCAGTACTCATCCGGGTGAGGAGGCGTTGCTGGGCCAGGTGGTGAAAAACCTGCGCCGCCAGTTTGCCGATCTCGCTCTGCTCATCGTGCCCCGCCATGTCGAGCGTGCCGCGCAACTGGCGGAAGAACTCGCCGCCCTGGGCCTGCCCGTGCAACGGCGCAGCGGCACCATCGCCGGACCAGTCTTGAACCTGTTGATCGATACCACAGGTGAACTGCGTGCCTGGCAGGAACTGGCGACTGCCGTGGTCGTGGGTAAAAGCTTCCTCGCTACCGGCGGCCAAAACCCTGCCGAGGCCGTGATGGCGCGCAAACCGGTGCTCTTCGGCCCGCACATGGAAAACTTCACCGCCCTGGTGGATCTCCTGCTGGCCCACCACGGAGCCGTGCAGGTGCCCGATGTCAGCGCCCTGGAAACCGAACTGACCCGCCTCCTCCAGGACGAGTCCCTGCGCCACCGCCTCGGCCAGAACGGCCACACCGCCCTCTCCCGCCACGAAGGCGCCACCGCGCGCACGGCGGAGTTGTTGAGGGTGGGGTGAGACGTTTCTTCGCGGCCTCCCCACCCTTGCCCCAGTACGCAAAAAACCGCCTGGAGCACCCCAATACTCCTGGCGGTTGATTGTATGTTTTGTCTGTTTGGGCGTCGTTGGCTGTGT
>DASWXG010000014.1:0-1803 GCA_036405615.1 Prosthecobacter sp.
GCCAACAATCCCGTCACAGGTTCCGCCACCGGTCTGGGTCCAGTCCAGGCCAATGCAGGCACCGTGCTGGGAGGAACGGGCCGCATCGCCCCCGCCGCCGGGAACTCCATTGTTCTCTCCGGAGCCACTCTGAATCCCGGACTTCCAGGCATCGGCAACAATGCCGGAACATTGATTCTAGAAACCTCTGGCAGCGGTCAGCTCCAGATGACGGGCAGTTCCAAAATGCTGCTGGACCTTGTGCTGGGAGCAGGCATGGGCAGCAACATCCAGGACGCCACCGCTGCAGACCTGCTGGTGATCCGGGGCATACTGGATCTTCAAGAAGGTTCCGTTTTGCAAGTCGGCAACCCCAATGCGCTGACCGCCTGGGCGGCCAACGACCAGTGGAAGCTCTTCGACTGGTCAGGCCTGACGGCACCTGTGACCGGCGCCTTTGGCAGCTATGACCTGCCCGCGCTGCCGGAGGGCCTGGTCTGGAACACAGATGAACTTTTCACCACCGGCATTCTCAGCATCTCCCTCGTGCCCGAACCGGGAAGACTTGGCCTCCTCGGACTTGCCCTGGCAGGTCTGGCCGGACGACGTCGCCGGCCTTGAAAAGAGAACGGGGAGGACTTTGTTCTTGCCCATGCCTCCCGGTTTTATTCTTCGTCCGGCCCGCAATGCGGATTGCTCCAGCGTCCAGTCGCTGGTGTTTGGCATCCTCGCCGAATATGGGCTCCTGGCCGATCCGGGCAGCACCGATGCCGATCTCTTTGACCTGGAAGCTTTTTATGAAGGACAAGGCGGGGCTTTTTCGGTGGTCGAAGATCTGGAAGGAAACATTGTCGCCTCAGTAGGTCTGGCACCCGACAGCCCGCAAAGTTGCGAGCTTCGCAAGATGTATGTCCTGCCCCGTTGCAGAGGCCTCGGGCTGGGCAAAGAACTGCTCCGCCATGCCCTGAACCAGGCCAGGCAGCTCGGCTTCCAGGAAATCCGGCTGGAAACCGCCACCGTTTTAAAAGAAGCGGTGGTCATGTATGAGCGCGCCGGTTTCCAGCCTTACGAGCCGGAGCACTGCGCCGCGCGTTGTGATGCAGCCTACCGCATGTCACTCAGCTAGACCGGTTCTCAAGGCCTGTTCACTTACCCGGACGGTGAGGCGGCTTCACTGGCAGCGTCAGGCGCTTGTCTGTTATGTCCTAAACTCTCACTGAGCAGGCTTTAATACATCTTCAGCCCAGGAAAGGATGCGTCCCACTTGTGCGGCATCCTCTTGAGTCTTGGCTTCTTCCAGCGCTTTTTTCGCGAGCAAAAGCTGCTTGATCAACGCCAGGGACACAACGTTCTGGACGGCGCTCTCCACCGTTTCATAGCGCTGGAGCAAGGCAGGAATGCCGGTCTCACCCGCAGGATAGCGGCTGAAATCAGGCAGGTCTGTCTGCCCCATTTTCTCCATTTCACTGTCCTGGATCAGCTTGTCCAAAGCCTGCCCGGCAGCAGCAAGATCGCCTTTTTTGACCAGGGCTTCCACAGCCTCGCCCCGCTTCAGGATCGCAAGAGTCGGCGGAACTTTCAGCGCCTCCAGCGCCGCTTTGAGCCGCCGTGCTTTTTCCCGGATTTCCGCCCCTTCACCTCCCCTGCGGACTTGTTTGCCAGGCATCAGCCGCAAGGCTTTTTCCTGCTGGTCCGGTGTCAGCACATCGCGAAGAGCGAGGAGTGAGCGCAGCCTCTGGTGCTTCACAGCTGCCTCAGCTTTCAGAAGCCGGTCCAAGGCTGCCGAAGCCACTTTCTCGGGGGTATCGGCACTGCGTAAAAGGC
>DASWXG010000015.1:0-3030 GCA_036405615.1 Prosthecobacter sp.
TCACCGAAGACATCGATGAAGTCGCCTGCGATGACGCGGCCACTGTCGAGCGCATGCAGCGCATGGCGGCGCACATCTCCGGCCGTGCCAAGCGCCGCATCAATTTCTACCAGGGCCAGAGCGCCATCTTTGAGCATTACGGCATTCAAAAGCAGATCGACAACGCGTTCTACCGCCAGGTCTGGATGCCCTGCGGCGGTTACATCGTGATCGATCAAACCGAGGCGCTCGTCTCCATTGACGTCAACACCGGCCGCAACAAGGGCCACAAGGACGTCGACAAGCTCCTGCTGGAAACCAACCTCGAAGCCGCTGCCGAAGTCGCGCGCCAGCTCCGCCTGCGCAACATGGGCGGCCTCATCGTCGTGGACTTCATTGACATGAAACACCGCCGCGACCAGCAGGCCGTGTACAAGCTCATGCTGGACCATCTCAAGCGTGACAAGGCCAAGACCCAGGTGCTGCCCATCAGCCAGTTTGGCCTCATGGAGATGACCCGCCAGCGTCTGCATGAGAGCCTCAGCAGCGCCCTTTATGAGCCCTGCCCGTATTGCAAGGGACATGGCCAGGTGAAGACCACCATGACCATGAGCGTGGAACTTCAGCGCCGGCTCATTGCCATTCTGGGCCGGGGCAAGGAAGACCAGAAAAATCTGCTGGTGGTGGTGCATCCGGAAGTCATGCAGCGCCTCAAAACGGAAGACGGTGAATTGCTGGTGGACCTGGAGCGCAAGTACAGCGCGCGCCTCACCTTCCGCAGCGATCCTTCGCTGCACCGCGAGGAATTGAAGATCACGGGCGCTGCGTCTGGCGAGGAGATTCGCAATTGAGGTGCCCGCAGGCTCTTCTCGATTTGAACATTTTCCAATCCGCTGCTTGTCATATCCTGCATGCCTTCTCCGTCTTCTAAAAAGAATCTGATCTTTGCCGCGGCTGCCGCAGTAGCCTTGGCCGCCCTCTATTTCGGGTGGCAATGGGCTGGCTCCACATCTGCGCCAGCGACTCCGGCCCCGGTCGCCGAAAAGAACTCGAAATCGGAACCTGACAAACCGGGCATCCAGCCGCTGACACCCAAAGCCGGTGCGCCAGCCTTGGCCGCTACTCAGTTGACGACTGCCGAGGAAGGGGACGTCTTGATTGACGAGATCCTGCGTTCAGAGAAAGAAATCCCCGCCATGGCCAGGGATTTGCATGAACTGGTGAAAAAGCTCAACGGGGAAGCCCAGGTGAACGCAAGCCGCCACTTGGTGAACCTCACCAGCGATGAGGACTACGGCCTCATTTCCGGCCTGCTGGTGGACGCCAAGACCAATCCGGAGGTTATCGAGGTGCTTTTTTCCGACCTCATGAACCGGGAGAGAGCTTTGCAGCTGCCACTCTTCCTGAACATCCTCAAGAATCCCCAGCACCCCCAGAACGAAGAAGTCCAGAATGTGTTGGAGATCCTGGCGGGTCAGAATTTTGGCAAGGATTACGATGCCTGGGACAAGTGGGGCGTGGAGGAACTCAAGACTCTGCAGGCCCAGTAAAATTTGGCTCGCGATTCCAGATCAAATCTTTTGAACTGACTTCGTGACATCGATGTCTCCCTTCCTGCCTTGCAGTCTGCATAGGTATTCGGTATCCTCCCGGCTTCCCTTTTTGGCCCCATGAAAAATCCTGACGAACTCATGCTCATTCCTGACGAGGAAGGGTTCCGTACATGGAGGTTGCGGGGTGACCGCAGTGTTGTTGCGGAGCCCGAGTCACGTTCCCGCCGTTCCACAGCCTGGATCGCTCTTCCGACCCGGAACCTGATCACCGTTCCGTTCCGTTTTCAGGAAGTGGATGCCAGCCGTCGGGAGGCAATGGCTCAGCTGGAGTTGGAAGCCGCGGGTTTCGGCCAGGAAACCTCTGACACCAGCAATTTCGAATTTTGGAACCTTGGGCAGGATGACCGGGACCAGCGCTCCGTCGGCTTCATCCAGGTGGCACCTCTGCCGGCAGATATCCTGGAAGATGGAATTGATGCCAAGTTTGCTCCCTCGGTTGCCTTCCATCATCTGGAGCCTGGAACTGCCAAGATCTGGCGCGAAGCGGGGGCCTGGGTTCTCGCTATTCCGCACGATTCCGGTTCACCCCTCTATTGTCAGGCACTGGCCGCACGCGATCTGGATGCAGACGCCGCAGCAGAGATCCGCTGCATTTTGGCCTCTTTGGAACTCGGGGGCCTGACCCCGAACATCCAGTCCCTGGCCATTGTTCCTCCGCCACCTCCTCCGGCAGTTGAAGTGCTTGGAGAAAATGGAGAAGTCGTTGAGGCACCGCCTTCGCCGCGCCCGCTTTTTGGCGAAGCTTTCCAGGACGCTCTGGACTTTCCGGTCACCCTTCATCAGGAGCCGCCTCCAACTTTGCCGGAGCACGAATCCCGGCTGATTCCTGCCCCGGTCGTCAAGCAGCGGCAGGATCGCCAGCAGCGCCGGATGATCCTCATGGGGGCACTGGCCTTTACGTTCGTGCTGATTGCAGCGCTGGGTGCTTTCGCCGCACGTGTGGCCCTTCGCCAGCATTCTGTTGCCCGTGAGGCGGAACGTCTGGATGCGATCGAGCCGGAACTGGTGACCATTCGTGATGCCCAGGCTGCGTGGGATGACATGCGTTACGCCATTTCGCCAGACCTCTATCCCATCGAGACCCTTCATCAGTTGGTGAAAATCCTGCCTGCCGAAAATATCCGCATCACCCGCTTTGAGATTCGCGAAGACGGAATGGTTCTCGATGGGGAGGCTGCCTCTCTGGGGCATGGCATCGACTTCCGTGAGAAACTCATCTCTAACGAGGCTTTCAAACGCTGGACCTGGGATTTTCCCAATCCCACAAACCTGAACGATGGTCGAGCCACTTTCCATGCGGAAGCCCGCCCCGTGGAGACCGCCAGTGACGAGACGGAGGTGACCCAGCTATGACCGGCAATGAACAGCGTCTGGCCTTGGGCCTGGGGGCCGTGGTTATCCTTGGCAGTGCTTTCATCGGCCTCACCAAGCTGAAAAG
>DASWXG010000016.1:0-3258 GCA_036405615.1 Prosthecobacter sp.
GCAGCGTGCCCGCATTCCAGGGGTGCGTGGTGAGATTAAGGATCGCAACGGTGTCGTGCTGGCGACGAACAAGGCCAGCTTCGAGGTTCGGGTAAACCTGCGCGAGGTGTATGACGAATATGTTCGCCAGTGCCGGAAAGAGAAAAAGGACATCCCGACGGTGCCCTTTGAATACCTGGACAACGGCCTTCCTCGGAAAAAGGAAGAGCCTGACATTGTCCGGATGTTCCAGGAACTCATCATCGAGCGGCTGAACGAGATGGGCCTGGCGGTCGAGTTCAATGCCGAGAAAGACCTGCGCGTTCACTACCGCAGCTTTGGCGGTGTCATTCCCTGGGTCTACCGGGACAGCCTCACCTTTGCCGAATTCAGCCGGTTTGCCGAGCACAACCTCGGCCTGCCCGGGGTGACGGTGGCGGAGCGCGGCAGCCGCGTCTATCCCTACGGGGCCATGGCTTGTCACATCCTTGGTTATGTCCGCCTGCCGGAAGACCAGCGCGTGTCTGCCGAGGAACGCAAGGGCTGGGACTACTACATGCCGGATGACTTCGGCGTGGCTGGCGTGGAGAAGAGCTTTGACAAGCACCTGCGCGGCAAGCCCGGCGTGCGCACCATGCAGGTGAACGAGCGCGGCCGCATTGTGGGTGAACTCAGTTATGAAGAGCCCCGGAAGGGCAATGACGTTTATCTGACCATTGATGCGCGCATCCAGTACATCGCGGAGAAGGCGTTGCGGGATGGCAAAATCGGACGCGGTTCCGTGGTGGTCGTCCAGCCGCAAACAGGCGAGGTGCTGGCCATGGCTTCCGTGCCAAGCTATGACACCAACCGCTTCATCCCGAGCATCCGCCAGGCGGACTGGGAGGCACTGAACGCGAACCGGACGGTGCCGCTGATGAACCGAGCCACCCGGCCTTTCATTCCGGGCTCCACCTACAAGGTGCCTATTGCGCTGGCGGGCTGTCTGGCTGGCATCCAGAGCCGCAGTTACAACTGCGCGGGCAGCGTCTCCTACGGTGGCAAAGCCATGCAGTGCTGGATTCAGCGCCAGAGCGGCGGCTCACACGGTTCCTTGGGATTGAGCGATGCGCTCATGCGCTCATGCAACTGCTACTTCTACCAGTATGGCAATGCGGCTGGCATTGATAACATCACCAAGGTGGGCAAGCTGCTGGGCCTGGGCGAGCGCACCGGCATCGAACTGGAAGAAGACAGCGCAGGCATTTTGCCAAACCCGGCCTGGCTGCGCATGACCAGTCCCAAGGACCGCTGGAGCAACGGCCACACGGCAAACACCTCCATCGGCCAGGGAAGCGTGATGGCTTCTCCTCTGCAAATGGCCTCCGTGACGGCGGCTGTGGCCAGTGGCAAATCTTACGTGCCGCACCTTCTGCATCATGTCATGGATCATGAGGAACTGGTGCTGGAAACCAAACCCGTGATGCGGGCCGACCTTTCCCAGCACTTTGATGCCAAATCTCTCGAGATGGTCCGCAAGGGCATGTGGAAGGTGGTCAACGACATGGGCGGCACGGCCAAAGGCGCGCGGATTACGGGTGTAGAAGTGGCTGGAAAGACCGGGACTGCGCAGAACTGGCGCCGGAATGAGAAGAATGTCCGCGTGGTGGACAACCACACCCTCTTCATCAGTTTTGCCCCCTACGTGAATGCCAAGTACGCCGTCTGCATCCTGGTGCAGGGCGGCAAATCGGGGGGCGGTTGCGCCGCGCCGGTGGCGCATCGGGTTTTGGAGCAGGCGCTCGCCCTGGAAAACGGCTATCAGGTAACGCCCGAACCTTTGGGCGAAGTGGAAGGCAATTTTACCCCCATCGAGGCGGTCACTTATGAAGACCTCGGCATCCCGGTCGTTGCGGCGGCGGATGAAGACGGGGACACGGGCACCAATGAGCCCGGGCATGAATCTGCTGACGAGGCGCCCAGCTCACGCAGCGCCCCGAACATCCGCAGGGAGGCCGACCGGGAAGGGTCGTCCGGTGTGCGTTCCAAGAAGTCAGTTCCAAAAGCCCAGCCAGTGCGCCGGGCCCCGGCTGACGGAGGGGATGCGCCTGCCGCCACTGAACCTTCTGCCCCATCGCCTGGCGGTGGTGGCTTTCTCCGCCGGCTTTTCCGCCAGTAACCAGCCCCCCTTTTACAAACTAACCCGACATCATTTTTATGCCCCTTGGAATCGTGAAGCGAATCAAAGAGTTCATCACCGGCAAGAAGGACCTCAAAAGCGGTACCCGCCTCGTCATCAACTGCGAAAAACTGGAGAACCGGGTGGCTCTGCTCGACAACGGAGTGCTTGAGGAATACACCATCGAACGGGTGGGCACGAGCACCATCGTGGGTTCGATTTTCAAAGGCCGCGTCAAGAACATCGAACAAGGGTTGAAGGCCATGTTCATTGACATTGGCCTCGACAAAAACGCCTTCCTCCATTTCTGGGACGCCATTCCGGAAGCCCTTTCCAACCAAGGCATGGAAGAAGTAACCCGTGGCGGCAACCAGAAGAAGCGCAAGCGTATCGAAGCCAAGGACATCCCCGAGCTCTATCCGGTAGGATCTGAAATCATGGTCCAGGTGACCAAGGGGCCGATCGGCAACAAAGGTCCGCGCGTCACCACCAATATCTCCCTGGCCGGCCGTCTGCTGGTGCTCATGCCGCAGAACGACCAGTTTGGCATTTCCCGCAAAGTGGAGGATCCCAAGGAGCGTGCCCGCCTTCGCAAGATCATTGAAAAGGTGAACCTCCCTGAAGGCATGGGCCTCATCATGCGCACAGAAGCCTCCGGCAAACGCGCCCGTCACATCATCCGTGACCTGAGTCTGCTGATCGAGCAATGGAACGAGATCGTCGCCAAGCGCGATGGCCAGAAGGCACCAGTTTGCTGCTTCCAGGAACCGGAGCTGATCGAGCGTACCGTCCGTGACTTTCTCACGGAAGAAATCGACGAAGTGGCCTGTGACGATGCGGCCACCGTGGAGCGCATGCAGAAACTGGCAGCCCAGATTTCCCGCCGGGCGAAGAGCCGCATCACCCATTATCAGGGACAGACGGCTCTGTTTGAGCACTACGGTATTCAGAAGCAGATCGACAACGCGTTCTACCGCCAGGTCTGGCTGCCGTGCGGCGGCTACATTGTTATCGACCAGACCGAGGCCCTGGTGTCCATCGACGTGAACACCGGCCGTAACAAAGGTGCCAAGGACCAGGACAAGCTGCTGCTGGACACCAACATGGAAGCTGCGCAGGAA
>DASWXG010000017.1:0-3271 GCA_036405615.1 Prosthecobacter sp.
GGTTGCCCACGCATCCGGGGTGTTTGGTTTTACGACGCCCCTGACTGTGGGGGCTCCACTATTTCCTTGGGTTCATCGGCAACGGGTGTGCAGAATTGATCCAGTTTCAGGATGCCGTATTCCGGGCACTCAACCACGGTGAAGTGTTGCCTGAGATGCCCTTCTCGATACCAACAATCTTGTCCGGGCGACCTCTTCAATGATTCTTGGAGATGGTAATGCCCGCCTCCACGATAAGGCTCATATGGGTACCTGCCTTTCTGTCTGGGGGGTGAATTCGTCAGAAAGCGGCCGACGATCAAACTTCCGAAATGGAAATCTGGAAATTCGCCAAACCTTTCTGGTTCGTTACTCATCGATAGAAATGGAAAGTTCAAGGCTCGAAAATCGCCGCTGGCGCGCCAAGTTCCTGAGGCCAGTCCACATAAGGCACGTCCGTGGCACCGATGATGTAGCGGACGGTTTTCCACTGGCCATCGCGTTTTCGCAGCAGGGCAAAGATGCCGCCGTCAAAGGCTCCTTCGCGAATGGCTTCCTCGTGGATTGTGCCTTTGTAGTCCATCTCGGTGCCATCGGGTTTTAGCGGGACACCTGCAAGGAATGCCCATTCACCCTGAACTTTCAGACGGCTGATCTTGAAGATGACTTCCTTTTTGAGTTCTGCTTTCACGGGAATGCGCAGGGCATCCACGATGGCTTTGCGTTCAGGGCTGCCGGGCTTGGGAGAGTGCGGCTCTGCGGCGCTGAGGGATGAAAAGGCGCACACCAAGACGGCGAGCAGAGATGCGAGGCGAGATGTCATGAGTTTGAGTGCATTGCGGGTTCGAAGCTGCCACCATGAAGCGGTCAAAGAGAAGCACCTTGGATCAAAAAGGAGCGTTCCAACAATTTGCGCTCAGATCCACCGTTATCAGGCTGAAACCAGACTTCGAACCGGGCTGTGTAGAGCACCCCGGGATCGCCTTCCTGGATCGTGAGATAGCTGGCGGAGAGGAACTGCTGCTGGGCATCGTCTGACCAGCCTGTCCATTCCTGAGTGGCGGCTCTCAAAGCATCTGCCGAAAGGGGCTTCTCCGTAGCGGCATCAAAGGCTTTTAAATATACCCTGCCGGCGGTTCCGGGATTGCAGCGAATCTCGGTTTTGTAGCTCCCTGCCTGCTGGCCCTGGCGAAGTTCGATGAAAGGCTTGCCGGTCTCGATGCCGCTTGCGGTGAGGTGGCGGCTGGCCTGCGCCCATTCAGTGGAGTTTAGCAGACTGACAAACTCCCTTTCCATCATGGCAAAGGCAGTGGGTGTCATCCGTCGCTCAGCCACCTGCGTTTGCTCCAGCATCTCCACCAGCAGATCGGCCTCAGGGACGGCGATCTCGCTTTTCCAGAGGTCACTGTTGCCCCCCTGATCACTTTTGATGTCAGCGAGCACTCCTTGGGCGATTCGTTGTGCCTGTGCGTTTCGAGGTGTACCAGAAAATCCGATGCTTGTGCGGCAGCAGACCTGCCTGTCTTCAGACGGAAACTGAACGCCGTTTTCGGTCATCTCCCAGCGCTTGCCGTTCATCCACCGGCGCACAGCAAAACGGTGGCCGTTTTCTTCATAAACCCTCCAGGCAGGGTGCGAGGCAAGATAGCGATCCAGCAAAGCCGGATGTTCGGTGCGCAATTTGGCCAGGGAGGGAATGCCCAGCGGCAGCCGCACTTGGGCGGCGGTGGACTGCTGGATTGATGCGCGGATGACAGTCTGGAACAAATCCGCAGGCCCGCCGGGCAGGGCTTGATGCCCGGTGGCTTCTTGAGGGACGCGCGCGGCTTCGCCGCCAGAACCCTGAGAGTTTCCAGCTGGGCTGCCAGACTTTTTGGCCTGATGTTCGGCGATCTGTCCAAAGATGAACAGCGGGATCATGATGCCCAAAAGAACAACCACCATGGCGATCATGCCCAGGCCGGAGACGACTCTGCCATTCATGAAATGGCGGATGGTCAGAAACAGGAACCAGAGGAGCGTGAGCGCGTAAAAATTGGCGCACAGTTGCTTCAGCCAGCCATCAGCCGGGGCTACCGGGAAGTTCAGAATGTAGGCCGCACCCAGTGAAAGGGCGAACGGCAGCCATAGGGCCATGAATCCAAGTTTATCAAGAGAAGGCATGATCCGTTTGAGAAGTTGGAGATGCATTTGGCCGCCTTACTTTCATGCCGGGCCGACCTTACCGGTCTGGCTGAACAAACAACGTAACAATCTGCGGTCAATCCGTTCGTTCTGTCGTCTGCATCTTGAATCAGCCCGGTGTTTGGCTGGAATCCGAAAGATACGGCTCGGCCAGATGCACCCAGGGATGGATGACGCCATGCCTGGCGATCTCCTGTCCGAATTCAGTGCTCATGTACTCTGGATTGGGAATCAGGCCCACGCGACCGAGATCCAGACGGTCGGCATCCCAGCAGGTGCCAATGGTCGGGTCGGCATGGTGCCGGGTGGAGGTGTGGTTTTCACAGGCCTCGCGGAGCAGGGCGAAGTCTTCGTCGGAAAGATGGTAGAAGATGCCACGCAGGGTGGCGGCGTATTTGGCTCCTTCTTTGCCATGGCTGGGCTCCCAGCCGTCGGATAGCCGCCTGCAATCATGGAAGAGGGCGAAGAGACGAACAATCTCCACCTTGGCTCCCGTGCGGGAGGCAAGGATCAGCCCATTGCGCTCCACCCGCCGCCAGTGGTCCGGCCCATGGACGGAGAAGGGATCGCAAAACGGACGCGCGAGGATAACATGTTTCCAGAGCCTCTCGAAATCAATGGAGCGTGCGTGCATGGGAGCGCCCCATTGTCCTTACTGAGAACCCGCAGGCAATACGGTTCTGTTGATAACGGTGAGATTCGTCCAGTGTGGAGGTAGCGAGGAAAACAAGCGGACCCATCCTCGAGCGCTCCCGATGCACCTCGATGGATGGGTCCTTTTCCCTGGGCGGCTATGGAGTCCTAGGAGCCGCCGCGGAAGGGGAGGATCTTCCGCAGAAGACCGGAAGGGTGGGCATTGGAAGAGGCGGCCATGGCCTTGCCTCCGTCGGGGGCGGCTCCGCCGCCAAGGGCTTTGTAGGCCTTCACAAAGGCGCTGAGCTGCTGCTGCTTCAGCTCCACAAGGTCAATCTTGGCCTCGAGGGCATCGCGCTGGGTGAGCAGCACTTCCGTATAGTCGGCACGGGCGGAGTTGAAGAGCTGGGTGGACAGGGAGATGGAGTCCGACATGGCCGCCACCTGCTTGCTTTTCAGAGCGAAACTCTGGTTC
>DASWXG010000018.1:0-6519 GCA_036405615.1 Prosthecobacter sp.
GGGACGTTGAAAAGTCCTGCGTCTGTTTCCCTCGTTGCCTGCCTTAAACCCGACCGCCTCCGACCATGTGTCCGCCCTTCTTTTCCAAGCTGTCCCGGTTTTTCCCGGCAGTCCTTTGTGTGTTGTCCTTGGTCGCCGGACCGGTTGCTGCGGAGACGCTGCATGTTTACACGTGGGCAGACTACATCTCGCCGGAGGCAGTGGAGAAATTTGAGGCCAAGCATGGCTGCTCGGTGGTCATTGACACTTTTGATTCCAACGAGGCCATGTTCGCCAAGTTAAAAGCGGGAGCGACAGGGTATGACATCGTTTTTCCGACTAGCTACATGATTAAGGCCATGGAGGCCGAAGGCATGCTGCTGGATCTCGATGAAGGGGCTTTGCCTAACCGGAAGCATGTTGATGCTGCTGTGCTGGAAAAGATCCATGACCGCAGCATGCGCCGCAGCGTGCCGTATACCATTGGCTACGGCATCCTGGCCTGCCGGAAGGACAAGATCACCTCAGCACCCTTTTCCTGGCAAGCCCTGGAACTGCCAGCCGTAAAAGGCCGGTCCACGCTGCTGGACGACATGCGCGAATCTCTGGCGGCCGCCCTCAAAAGCCTGGGTTTCAGCATCAATACGCGCAACGAAACGGAACTCGCCAAGGCCCAGGAAGTGTTGCTGCGCTGGAAGGCGAACATCGCCAAGTTCGACAATGAGGGTTACAAGGCAGGCCTGGATTCCGGTGAGTTTTTGCTCGTTCACGGTTACAGCGGCGACCTCTTTCAGCTGCTCCAGGAGAACAGCAAAATTGGCATCATTGTTCCCGCCGAAGGGGTGACGATGAGCTGTGATGAAATGGTAATCTTGAAAGCCGCTCCGCAGCCCGCGCTTGCACACGCTTTCATCAACCACCTGCTGGACCCTGAAGTGGCTGCGCAGAATATGGAATGGACCGGCTACCTCTGCCCCAACACAGAGGCGGTGAAGCTTGCCAGCCCTGAATTTCTGCAAAATCCGGCTGTTGCCATTCCCGATGAAGTGAAAGCCCGGAGTGAAGTGATCCAGGATGTGGGGGCTGACTTGGCCAAATACACCCGCGTTTGGGATGCCGTGAAGCGCTGATCAGCCAATCTCCAGCCACTGCACATCGGGATAGCGGGAGCAGAGCGTCTCGATCTCCTCCGGCTCCATGACCATGAAAGCGGTCGAAAGGGCGTCCGAAAGCGCTGCTGTGGGGGCCACCGCATAACGGCGGCGACCAAGCAGGGGAAGGGGAGCCAGGGTCCGCGGGTTCATGATATGAGCCCCTTTGACCATAAAACCGCTGCCGCTGAGGGCTTGGTGGCGGAGTTGCATGTCACGGCTGCCTTCAGCCAGCGTGATGCCCCAGGCAGCTTCGCCTTCGGGGGCATCTAGGGCCAGCAGGGTGCTGTCGCCAGCGTTTAGGAAAGCCCTCTGAATGCTCCAGTCTGCCAGTACCTGCACGGCCTGGTCGAGGGCATACCCTTTACCGACAGCGCCAAGATCGAAAACCATGTGGTCGGCCAGGACGCGCACAAAACAGCCGTCCTCGATCAGTTCGAAACGCTCGCTGCCAATGCTTTCCCTCGCCTGTTCGATCCGGGCAGGCTCGGGTTGCAGCAGATGACCGTCCGGAGTCCTCCAAAGCTGCATCAGCGGGCCGATGGTGATGTCAAAAGCGCCTGCTGTTTCTGCATGCACCGTCTTGGCCAGATTCAGGCAGTCCCAGGCGGCCAACGAAACGGCGAGTTTTTCACCGGCTTTCAGGCGGTTGAGCCGGGCGATTTCACTGGTGGGCCGAAACCGGCTGAGTTCTTCTTCCAGGCGGTCGATTTCGACAAAGACCGCTTCCGCAGCCTGCGAGGCGTAGGTGGCGTCCACATCTTCCTGGGCGATAAGAACCTCGAATGATGTGGCCATGGCCTCGTGGCCAAAATGATGGTAGCCGCTCATGGCTTTGTGGGCACCGGCAGACCGGGGAAGGAGGGAAGCACCGGGTTCAGGGCTGGCAGTGGGGCCATCAAGGTGCCTTCCGGCGGCTTGACCGGCGTCTCAGGCTCCGCTTCTGCGGACGCACCGGCAGGCGGAACCGCTGGAACGGGTACAGGGATCGGCGCTGGCTGAGGTTTGCGCATGAAAAGGGTCATGATCACTCCTGGCCGCAGCCCAAAAGGCGAACGCTCGATGAATTCCCCGGCTGGGATCTTGGCCTTGATGGCATCATAGAAGTCGGCATCGGCCACGATGACATCTGCATCCAGATTTTCAGGAACCTGGGTCTGGTAGCCCACCTTGGGCCAGGTGCGCCAGTACCAGGGCAGGGGCCAGCCGGCATCCTGGGAAATGACCTGGATGCTCGTGCCTTCCGGATGCTCTTTGACATAGGTCTGCACCTCGCCCATGAGCTTCAGCAGGCTCTTTTGAGTGTGCGAATACACATACGGGTTCCGGGGGTCGGCGGAATATTCAAACTGGGGGTTAGCGTGTGTGCCCGTCAGGCGGATGGACTGGTTGCACAGATGCCAAACCCCGGCTGCCAGCAGGAGGTTGAACACCCCACGCCCCATTTTGCCAGGCATCGCCTGCCACAGGGCTGCCGCGCCTGAGCCGGCCAGAAGCGTGAGCGCATGCTGGGTGCTGAGGATGGACCAGGGAGTTTTGTAGCTGAGGATGGAGTAACCGGCCAGCAACACCAGTGAATACACGGAGAGGAAGACCAGGAATGCCTGTCTGCCGGTGTTCTTAAACTCACCCACCACCGAGTGCAGCATGCCCACGACTGCCAGGACCACGATGCCGGCTTCGGTCCAGACCAGCGTGTCTTTGTGCCACACCAGCAGCATCAGGTAATAGTGCCAGGGTTTCTCATGGCCGCTGCCTCCGCTTCTTTCCAGATAGTTCAGGTAGGTGGTGAAGCTGTCCAGCACCGGCTGCCAGTCCCGGAATCCGTTGGAAAAGGAAGCCACGGAGATCAAAGCGGCGGGCACCAGCACCCACAACCACGGGCGGGCAGGGCGGCTGTTTTTCCGGGAGGCAGAACCCAGGCTCATGCCGCTGCCTTTACGAGGGGGAGAAAAATCGCCGACCAGCACCCGTGCGACCACCCAGCCTGCCACAACGGCCCCTGCATTGAGGACAAAGGTCTCTTTGGCCGCGTGCTGAAAGCCCAAGGCGCAGCCGCCTAACAGCAACCAGAGGCGTGTTCCTCCTTGGGAGTAGCGCCAGAAACTGCCCAGCATTAGAGCTACCAGCAGGACCAGCAGCATCTCCATGATGAAGTAGCGGCTGTAGAAAACCATCATGGGGGATGCAGCCGTCAGCAGCATGGCCGTGACGGTGCCATACCTGCCAAGAGCGTCGTGGAAGAGCAGGGTGGTCAGCATGACACCCAGCCCGCACAGGGCGACGACAAAGCGCAAGTCAGCCTCCGTCCAGGTGGAGGGATCGCCCCAGCCCACGAGACTGCCCCAAAGAATGCTTACCTGATGGAGGGCGGGGCCATGAAAGTCTTTGGGATCATATTGGAAATGCCCTGTGTTCCAAAATTCTCCCAGTTTGGTTCCCAGGATGGCTTCATCCGTATGCATGGGCCGCATGCCAAGCTGGGGCAGCCGGTAGGAAGCCCCCAGGCCCAGGGCCAGCAGTACGAGGACCAGAAACGAAAGCAGGGAAAGGGAGACTTCTTTGCGGGGGGCCATGCAGGCCGTCATGATGGCGGCGATGCTGCTCCGTTCCAGCAGAAATGATCTTCAGCGTGCTGCCAGAAGACATCTATGGCTGCCAAAGGCGGCAAAAACGCCGTTTTCGGGGTCCAGAGCGGTGAAAACCGGCCTTTTCCGCCCAAAAACACGAAAAAAGCGCAAAAAAGACGAAAAAGGACTTGCACACTTCAGGATCTGAACCAGAATAACGGCCCACCAACAAGCGGGTGTAGCTCAGTGGTAGAGCACTTCCTTGCCAAGGAAGATGTCGCGCGTTCGAATCGCGTCACCCGCTCCAGTCCTCAAAATCAAAGGACTGGAAGGCAAAATAACCCTTCGGGGTTCACCCATACCCTCATCCATGTTTGTCTGGTCCAAGCTGTCGTCTGAAAAGTGGAGCGATGCCTGGGAGGAACGGTTTGCCGGCAATCCTGCCCTCAGTCTGGTTATCACCACCGTCCCTGGGCGCACCACCATCCGGGTGGAGGTTTATGCCGAGAAGCAGAGCGACGTCGTGGCCGTTCAGAAAATGTTTGGCGGCACGGTAAGAGAGGTGAAAAACCGCAACTGGGCCGCGATGTCCGCAGCCGCCATGCCTCCCATTCAGGTGCGGGGCAAGCTGGTGGTCTGTTCCGCACGCAGCGCGGCGGACATCAAAAAGGCAAAAGCCGAGCACGCTGGCAAGGAAGTCATCGCCATCCCGGCAGACATGGCCTTCGGCACCGGGCATCACGCCACCACATCCACCGTACTGCGCATGCTGGTGGATGCTGCCGCTCCTCTCCAGGAAACTCGCTGGAAAATGGCCGACCTCGGCTGTGGCAGCGGCATCCTGGCCATCGCCGCCGCCAAACTGGGAGCGTCCAAGGTGTGGGGATGCGATTTTGATCCGAAAGCTGTCGAAGTCTCGGTGGAAAATGCTGCCCGCAACGCCACGCCGGACATTCGTTTCACCGAAACTGACGTGCTGGAGTGGAAGGCGCGTGAGCAGTATGACATCGTCATCGCCAACATTTTTTATGACATCCTGGAGGCGGCTTTCCCCCAGATTGTCCGCTCGGTCCGTCCTGGTGGCACCTTGATGGTCTCAGGCATTCTCAAGACTCAGGCGGAAGCCTGTCTCGCAGTAGCAACCAAGCTGGGCGTCCGTTGGGACCGGGTTGTCACCCGTGGCAAGTGGGTTTCTGCCAAGGGGACCGCGCCGACGGCAGACTGATCTTTCAGACCTGTGGAGAGTCGAAAGAAGACACGATCTGCGGATAATCCGTGAGCTGAACCAGCGGGATGCTATAACGGCTCGCAATGGCGTCCGCTTCGGACTCCGGATAATCATCGCGATAGTACACCTCCTTCACCCCATAGGCGCAGAGCATCTGCATGCAACTGGTGCAGGGTTTGGTGGTGCAGGCAACCAGCCGGACGTTCCCCCGGGTAAAGAGGCTGCATAGATTGACCTCGGCGTGCAGCATGTACTTGCGCCGGGCATCACGGTCCTGCCAGAAGGCGTCGTCAGCAATGTAACCAGGGGCCAGGCCGTTGTAGGCGGTGCCGATGACCCGGTTGTCAAAGTCAATGGCCACCGCGCCAACTTTCCGGTAGGGATCTTCAGAGCGCAGGCTGGCGACGTGGGCCAGGGCCATGGCGTATTCAGGAATGGTCAGACGTGTCTTGGGCGGCACCATAGAAAGACAGAGCCTTCGTCGCAAAAATCGTCAACGAAGAACGCACAAATTGGAACAAATGTGACATGTGTTCAAATGAGTGGTTGATTAACATGTTCAAAAGAACTATATCGCCAATATTGTCTCTTATGAACCAGCATCGCCACTCCAAAATGTCCCGCCTGTTCAGCCATTTGAAACACGTGATCCAGCCTGATACGAGCCTTCATGTGCGTCGTCGGAACCTGCTGTTAAGCCGACAGGGTGACATCCAATTGGAATTGGACTTTGGAGATGTGCGGGGGGCTATCGCTCGCGAAAAGTGGTTGGAGGAAGCTCCTCCGGGAACAGCGATTTAGGAAAATGGGTAGGCAGAGTGAAATTTTTCGTGCGGTGAAATGCACGCAAAGCCAGCGCCGTTTGGTTAAAAAGTGATTTTTGCAACGCAACCTCACTACCGCCGGTTGTTTTTAGGATAGACAAGCGGCATCACAGTTGCTTTTATCACTTTTTAGCGAATCGGACTTTTCCCCCCAATCTCCGCCTTTCGGCCCCATACGTATGACAGCACGCACCTCTCTCCTCCACCGTTCTTCCTTGGTTGCTATTGCATTAGGTGCTGTGCAGTTGATTGGAGCTTCTTCTTCCCAGGCTCAGTATGGGGCATCCCCGACTCAGACGGGCATGTTCTTTGATGATCTGCGCAACCGCCAGAAAGCCGCAGGCGGGAACAGCAGTTCCGGCACTCGCGACGGTGATGTCACTTATGATTACAGCAGTGGCGTTTACCGGGCCAACGAAGATTCAGAGATGGGCCAGCGCAGCACTGATTACCAGTCTGCCCGTGAGGTGGGCCGCCCGGCTGTCCGTAGCGGCAGCGCGGCTTATTCCGCCCGCAGTGTGGGTGATTACACCAACTATGCTGGCCAGTATGCTTCTCCGACAGGATTCTTCGCGCCGACCTACGTGTCAGATCCGTTTTTGAACGGTCGCCGTAACGTGCGCCTGGGACCCATCAACATCGGTTTTGGCCTCTACCAGGGCTTCGAGTACAACGATAACATCAACCGGTCTGGCACCAACCCGCAGTCAGACGTCATCAGCACCACCCTGCTGAACATTGACGCCAATTATCAGATCACCCAAAAC
>DASWXG010000019.1:0-2737 GCA_036405615.1 Prosthecobacter sp.
GGCACCATGCCGCAGAATGAGCGCTGCATTGAGGTGCTGAAGGAAGTGCTGGGGAAGTAATCCGCCTTGCGCTGCTAGACGCGAGCGACTACCTTTCAACATGCGTTCCTGGGCCGATATCTGCGCGGACAAGTCTCTACAAGACTTGCCCTACAAGATTGAGACCAATCGTTTTGATCAGATTGTTATGAGTCCCGCATCCTTCTGGCACAGTGGTTTTCAGGGGGATATCACAGCCTTGATGCTTAAATTGATGCAGGGCGGTCGAGTGCAGCCTGAATGCCCAATTCAGACAACTGACGGCATTAAAGTGCCAGATGTGGTATGGATTTCAGCGGATAGGTTGCGACCGCATCGCCGAGCAGTGACATTGCCAATCGCTCCCGAAATCTGCGTGGAAGTCATTTCCCCAGGCAACCGGCAGTATGAGATGGTGGCGAAAATGCAGCTCTATTTCGCTCAAGGAGCCCAGGAAGTCTGGCTGTGTGATGAAGAAGGGAACATGCAGTTTTTCCTGCATGATTCAGCGGAACCAACCGCACAGTCTCGACTGTGCCCCGAGTTTCCGAAACGGATCGAGTGGGCCGAGTAAAGTAGCTTTGTTGCTGAGCAACAAAGATGCGCATGGTCAGCCCCAGCGCCACCAGCCTACCTCGCCACGCCTCTGCGCCGGTTCACCCGCACGCGCCACACATCCCGCGCCATGCGCCAGGAGTCGCGGAAGATGCGAACGCTCCCTCCAGGCACCTCGAACCACTCGATCGGCACTTCGAGAAACGGAACCTCGATGTCGTGCAGGTTGGCCAGCAGCTCGACATCGAAGGCGAATCCACGAATGACCAGGAAGGGTGCGATGCGTTCATAGGCGGCACGTGGCACCAGTTTCAGGCCGCACTGGCTGTCGTGGACGCGGATGCCCAGCAGGGTGGACACCAGCGTGGCAAAGATGTGCCCCATCAGGCGGCGTTTGATCTGCCGGTGCACGTGCCGGTTAAACTGCCCCAGGCGCGAGGCAAACAGCGCAGAGTGCGGTGTCAGCTGCTCCCGCGCGTGGCCGATCAGCTTCGCCACCTCGGCGGCGGAGCAGGAGCCGTCTGCATCCACAAAGCCCAGCCAGTCCGCTTCTTTTTCCAGATTCCAGCCGGAGTAGACCGCGCCGCCCTTGCCGAGATTGTCGGGCAGAAACAGCGGCTCCAACAAATGCGCATGCTGCTGGCGGATGGGTTCGATGAGCTCCCGCATGCGCTCTTTCTCTTCTTTGTCCGAGCCATCCTCCACGACGCGGATCGTCACGTCCTCCAGCGCACCGGTCACCTTGCACAGCTCCTTCAGGAACGGCCCCAGGCGACCGCTCTCCCGGTAGCAGGGAATGACGAGGTGGACGGAGGCAGGCATGTAGGCGGCAGCAAAGGGCGTAGGGCTAAGAGCAGAGAGTCTGAGGATCGTCCTCGTCCTCCTGCTCGAACTCGGCCTCGATTCGAGGGCACAGTCGGAGCCGAAGGTTAAAAAACGCCACGAAAACGGACGAAATCAGAAGCTTGGGTTGGTGGATTTGGTTGGTAATCCAATGTTCGGCAGAAAGCAGGCATGAGAAAAGGCAAAAGGCATGCATCCCGCACATTTGCAGATTCATACACGTGGTCGGGTTGTGTGCGGAGATTTGGTTATGGCCCTTATGATCACGCTTCCAGCCATGCGTTTTCCTCATCTATTTTTCGGTTTGCTCGCGATCAGCACGATGCTGCCCGCCTGCAGCACTGCCAACCGCCTGCTCAAACCCAGGCCAGCGAAGCTGACGCCCTTCTTTGAGCAGCCTGACTTGGCGCATGACGGACGTGAGCAGTTCGGTTTCCAGAAGGTCTGGACCACTCCGGACCGCCGCTTGCTGGAGGACAGCCTCACCAAGCAAAAGCTTTACATCGCCCCCGTCACCGTGGGGCACCTCGGGCCGGTCAAGAAGCCGCTGGCCTGGTGGGGCATCGCCTGGGGGCTGAAGCGCCATGAGCGCGGCATCGCCACGCGGCTGCACAAGGAGTTCACCCGCGCCTTCGAGCGTTCACCCGCGCCCTACTACCACCTCACGGACGGCCCTGACCGCGACACGGTCATCCTGCAGCTTGCTTTGACCGAGCTCAGCCCCACCAGCGCCGGGGGCAACATTTTCACCACGGCGGTGAAGTTTATCGTCACGCCCCTCGTCGCACCGTTGGCCAACTTGGGAGGCTTCTTCACCAAAGGAAACATCGCCATCGAGGGCAAGATGCTGACGCCCAGACCCGGCAAGGACCCGCCCTACCGCCCCTTCTTCCAGTTTGCCGACAAGGAGTCCGACAAGTTCACCCTCTTCAGCCTGCGCGACTACCAGCCCTACGGTCACGCCGTGCACACCATCCGCGACTGGGCCGTGCACTTCGAGGAACTGACACGTGCCCAGAAAGGCGGCAGGGTGAGGGATTCGAGCGCGGTAACGCTGAAGCCGTATTGAAAACGCGGGGTTGGAAGTACTGCGGCCACTCCTGGCCGCAGCGAGCGTCTCCTGACCTTCGCATCTGCCCAGTGAGGTGCGCTAAAATCCTGGACCAGGGAATAAGGGACAAGCACCATGAAGACCGTGAAGCGAGAACGTTACAGCAATGATTTCAAGGACCGTGCCCTGGCACTGGTCGGCCTTGGCAGGCCAGTGCCAGAAGTGGCTCAGGAGCTGGGCATCGGCACCAGCATCCTTTACCGCTGGACT
>DASWXG010000020.1:0-2526 GCA_036405615.1 Prosthecobacter sp.
CTGGAGAAGGTCACTTACAGCCCGATGATGGGCATCTACCTCAGCCACCTCCGCAACCGCGCCCGCTACACCAGCGGCGGTGTGGAGATCTTCCCGGACGAAAACTACGCCCGTGAAATCATGCAGCTGTTCTCCATCGGCCTGGTGCTGCGTCATCCGGACGGCAGCCTGGTGCTGGGAGCCAACGGCCTGCCCATCCCAACCTACGACCAGACGGACATCACCGAGCTGGCCCGCGTGATGACCGGCCTTACCTATGGCGCTCGTCATGCTGCCATCACCGTCCGCCGCAACAGCTCGCAGGGCAATGCGCTGGTGCCTTCCAGTGTAAGTGCCAGCCCGCAGATCGAATTCCAGGGGGTCAACTTCACGGACTTCGGCATGGGCGGTGGTGAAACTTGGTACCAGGCTTCCTGGATCTATCCAATGAAGGGCCTGGGCCGCTTCAATGGCGTCAACTATCACGACTTCAGCCCTTATGTGAACCCTCTGGGCGAGGTCTCTTCCACGGTGTCCAAAGTGCTTTTCGCTGGCAAGGCAGGGGAGACCCAGATTCCTCTCGTGAACACCACCGGCCTGGCTGATGTGCAGACTCATCCCCTGGTGGATGAAGATCTCCGCCTCGCTCACAACGCTCTTGCGGGTGATCCCAATTTGCCAACCTACAGCGGCCACCAGAACACCCCGGTGTTCATTTCCCGCCTGCTGATCCAGCGCCTCACCACCTCCAACCCCAGCCCGGGTTATCTCTACCGCGTCAGCGAAGTCTATCGCGACACCAACGGCAATCTCGGCGAGGTCATGAAGGCCATCCTTTTGGACTACGAAGCCCGCTCCCTGGCTGTGGCAGACAGCCTGGTCGGCGCAGGCAAGCTGAAGGAGCCTCTCATCCAGTATGCCTCGTTGTTCCGCACGCTGAAGGCCTACTCCAATGCCCCGCTGTCCAATCTGGTGAACATGAAGCTGCCGTTCAGCGGTGCTGACAGCCCGATGACGACCTCCTATCCGTCCTCGGAAGCTGCGGCCTTCATCCCGAATGCCACCCGAATCCGCCTTAACGACCAGACCGGTGCCATCGGCCAGTCCCCGCAGAAGGCCCCAAGCGTCTTCAACTGGTTCCTGCCCGACTATGTGCAGCCCGGTCCCATGGCCACGGCAGGTCTGTATGGCCCTGAGCTTCAGATCAACACCGAGAGCATGCTGGTGAACCGCGTGAACCGCCACTACGCACTCACCTGGATGGGCCTCACCGGGGCCTTCCCTGGATTCGGCCTGGATGATTTCGTCACCAACTCGGCCAACACTGCGGCCCAGATCCAGACCAATGTTACCACGCTGACCTTCGACGCCAGCAACTGGGACATTCCTCAGACTGTTACCGTGCGCGGCCTGGAAAACCAGTCTGCCGACGGCACCCGCCCGACCTCCATCCTGCACACCATGTCGAGCTCGGATCTCAACTTTGCCGGCAACTACACAGCGCCGATCAACTTCACGGTTTCCGACAATGACACCAACATAGCCCGTCTGGTGGCGGTCACCCAGAGCGGTGGCAGCACCACGGTGGTGGAAGGCGGTGCCACAGACACCTACACAGTGGTGCTCTCCTCACCTCCTGCTGTGGGTGCGACTGTGACGGTCACCCCTGATGCAGTCCGTCCGTTCCAGGTGGCCGCCGCTCCTGCGGCCAGCCCGGACGTTACCATCTCGCCAGCTTCGGTGAGCTTTAACAGCAGCAACTGGAACACCCCGCAGACCTTCACCATCACAGCTGTCAATGACACGGTGGTGAACAGCTTCCTGGTGGCCAATGCTCCCTTCACCGGCCGTGTGGCAGTCATTCGCAATGCAGTGACCAGCACAGACCCAGCCTACAGCGGTTCTCAGCTGTCTGACTTCAACTGCGCTATCACCGACAATGACACCGGCCGCCGCTTCATCCCGACGAAGAGCGGTTCCGGCACGGGCATCGCAGTGGTCACCGAAGGCAGCACCACGGACACCTACACGGTGGCCTTCGCCAGCGGCACGGCCCCCACGGCTAACGTGACGGTGACCTTCAACTACGACTCCTCGAGGATCGACCTTAACTCCACGGATGCCACACTGACCAAGCCTTCCGCAGGTGTTGCCACCCTGACCTTCACCAACGCTACCTACACTGGCGCGAAGACCCTCACGATCTCCGCCGTGGATGACGGTGCCTTTGAAGGCATCCAGTTCACCCAGATCACCCACTCCACCGCCAGCACGGACGCCACCTACAATGCGATCCCCTGCGCTCCGCTGGATGTCCGTGTGAACGACAACGATAGCGCCAGCAACAACGGCATCTCCATCGTCCAGACCTGGGGCACCACGAAAGTGGTCGAAGGCGGCCTCACCGATACCTACCTGGTCGTGCTGGACAAGGCCCCGACCGGCACCGTGACGCTCAACTGGAGCGGCAACAACGGAGACGTCTCCGGCATCGGCAACCTGACCTTCACCACCGCCAACTGGTGGGTGCCTCAGACCATCACCGCT
>DASWXG010000021.1:0-5983 GCA_036405615.1 Prosthecobacter sp.
CAAGACCCTGGCCGCCGGAGGCGAAGACGGCACCTTGCAAACCTGGAGCATGGACCACCCGGACCGCCCCGCACAGGTGCTGAAGTCAGAGGACCTGCCCATCAACCTCATCACCCTGGATTACCTCGGTACCTTGGTGGCCGTGGCGCATCCTGTGGAAAGCCAGGAGGTCAAAGGCAAGGCCGTCGTCTGGGACCTCAGCACCGGCAAAGCCGTCGGAGATCCCTTTGAAACCGGCGACGGCATCTCCGCCCTCGCCCTGCACCGGGAGCGTGAAATCATTGCCGTGGGCCTGCACTCCGGCACCGTGCATGTGGGCAACTTCCGGACCGAGACAGAATTGCTGCCGCCCCTGGGCCATCCCTCCGCCGTGACTTCCCTCAGCATGAATGCGGATGCCAGCACGCTGACCGTGGGCGACGGGCGCGGCTATCTGCATGCCTGGAATCTCGAAAAAGGCCAGCCCCGCACCCCGGCCCAGGCTCATGATGGCGAGATCCTCACCACCTCACAGGCCCTGGAACAAGGTCTCGTCACCAGTGTCTCCCGGCACGGTGAGATCCAGGTCTGGAACACCCGCACGGGCGAACGTGTGCAGCACCGCCTGCGCCACAGCATCGGCGAGGTTTTTGTCACGCCGGACGGTTCCCAGCTCATCGTGGCCCCGCGCCATGAAGCCTCCGTTCAGGTATGGAGCATCCACCAGCGCATGACCACGCGCCGGTACCTGGCCCCGCCCCATGAAAGTTATGTAGACACGCCGCCCATGCCGGAAAAGGCCCCGGAGGAAGTGAAGCACGCAGGGGCTCTGGCCTGGAACCGCGCCGGCACTTTCCTGGCGGCTGCGGATGGCGAGGGGCATGTCATGGTTTACAAAGCCGAAGGTCCGGACCTGAAGCCTGCGGGACCGGAACTGGTGCACCCCCCAGCGGTGGGCGCAGTCGCCATTTCGGAAGATGGCAAACTGGCCGCCACCTCCGGTCGCGATCAGGAGGTCCGGCTCTGGCAGGTGACGGAAGGCAAACCCACCGGTGTCTCCATCCGCCATGAGGCCTTCGTCAGCGCTTTGGCACTCAGCCGCGATGCCAAAAAGCTGGTCACCGTCACCGACGAAGGCGAAATCCGTGTCTGGGATGCTCGCACGGGAGACAGCCTCACGCCGGGACTTCGCCAGGGTGCGGGCATTACCGAAATCCACATCAGCGCCGACGGCAAAAAGATGGTTTACCGCATGGAAGGCCAGGGCTGGTTTTCCCTGCCCATGCCGGAGGTTCCCGGCCCCCTTCCCGACTGGTTCCTGGACATGGCGGAAGCCCTGGCGCGCCGACGCCTCACGGAGGAAGGCAAGGCCCAGATCCTGGGCCTGACCCAGGTACGCAATGCGCTCGCTCAAGTCCCCCAGGATGCCGAAGGTCAGGCCACACCCGCCCAGCGGTGGGCGCGGTGGTTGCAAGCAGACCCCTCAGAGAGGCCGCTGTCACCCCAGGAAGACGAACCTTTCAGCGACTACCTGACGTCCCTCGCGGAGAAAAAAGACCCTATTGCCCACGAAGAAGCCCTGCGCTTCCGCATCAGTCTTCAGGAGAAGTAGCGGTCTCCCAAAGGCTGAAGGGCGACATGCATACCCCTTGAAGGATAACAGAATAATGGGGGACCGAATGATGGTTTTTGGAGGGAACACCGGATCCTCCCCAGCACACGGCACCTCCGTGCTGCGTGGCTCAGGAGACGGCTTTCCGCGAGACGCGCAAAGCCGCACGCAAGATGCGTGGGCTCCACAAGCCGCCGCAGCCGCCTGCGCTGGAGCGCCTGCATCCCGCAGGCTGTTTGCGGCGTCCTCGCCGGAAACCGTTCCAAGACGTCGCGTGCTGGCGCTGCATGCACACCGGCACCGAATCTCTGCGCCCTGGGGGCCGCACCGCTTCCCGGACCAGGCAACGCGAGGCGCGGGACATTTGCAGAGAGAAGCCGGTACCCGCCTGCGTTTCAGCGGCCACTCACCCCAAGCCGCGTATGATCCCGATCCCGTTTCTCCGAACCTTGCTGGCCAGTCTGCTCCTGGCCCCATGCCTGTTGCCCGCCGCTGAAGCCGCCCAGCCCAGGCCCAACGTCCTCTTTATCATGGCCGATGACCTCGCGGCCAGTCTCGGCAGTTATGGACATCCTTTGGTGAAAACGCCAAACCTCGACAAGCTCGCCGCGCGTGGTGTGAGGTTTCAAAACGCCGCCTGCCAGTTTCCCCTCTGCGGCCCCAGCCGGAACTCCATGCTGACCGGCCTTTACCCGAACAGCAGCGGCATTTTGGCCAACGGCCAGCTTTTCCGCCAGACCATCCCCAGCCACCACAGCCTGCCTCAGGCCTTCCGCCTCCAGGGCTATTTTGCCACCCGCATCGGCAAGCTGTACCACTACAATGTTCCCCTCTCCATCGGCACCAACGGCCATGACGATCCCGGCTCCTGGGAGATGGAGATCAACCCCACCGGTGTGGACCGTCTCGACGATCTGGATGACACTTTCAGCCTCATTCCCGGGAACTTCGGCGGCACGCTGAGCTGGCACGCCTCCTCCAGCCCGGATGAAAAACACACCGACGGCCTCATGGCGCGCGATGCCGCCTGGGTGCTGGAACGCGCTGCCCGGGACAAGTCCCGCCCCTTTTTCCTGGCCCTGGGTTTCTTCCGCCCGCACACGCCCTACATTTCCCCAAAGAGCTGGTTTGAAGGTTACCCGCTGGACAAGATGCCCGTCGTCCAAGGCGTGAAAGAAGACCAGGCCGACCTGCCCAAACACGCCCTGGGCAGCTACAAGAAGGAACAGGACAAACTGACGGACGACCTCCGCCGCCAGGTGATGCAGGCCTACTATGCCAGCATCAGCTTCATGGATGCCCAGGCCGGGTATGTGCTGGATGCGCTCGACCGCCTGGGCCTGAAGGACAACACCATCGTCGTTTTCACCAGCGACCATGGTTATCACATGGGCGAACACGGCCTGTGGCAGAAGCAGAGCCTGTTCGAAGAAAGCGCGACAGTGCCTCTGATCATGGCGGGCCCCGGCATCGCCGAGGGCAAGGTGGCCAAGGCGCCCGTGGGCCTCATTGACCTGTATCCTACGCTCGCTGAACTCTGCCAGGTGAAGGCACCCGCCAACCTGCAGGGCCAGAGCCTCGCGGCCATGCTGAAGGATCCCACTGTCACGGGGCGCGGCTGGGCCGTCAGCCAGGTGGTGCACGGCGGCGGTTTCAAGCGTGTGGGGGCCAGCCCGGCGGCGGGAGACAAGGGCAAGCGCATCTTTGGCTACTCCCTGCGCACGCCCCGCTGGCGCTACACGGAGTGGGCGGAGGGCAAGGAAGGCCGGGAGCTGTATGACCACGATGCCGACCCCAAAGAGCTGACCAACCTGGCGGAGAAAGCGGAGCACGCGGGCACTGTGAAGGACCTTTCCAGCCAGCTTGCAGGCATCGTCAAAACCACCTTCCCTCCAGATGGTGTCACCCCCGCCGTCAAGGAGACCGGCATGTGGGCGCCGAACCTCACCGATCCGTAACGCAGCGTTTCAGGAATGTGATTGCCAGAGCGGCGGCACCGACGAAGGTGCCGCCGCTTTTTGCATCCATGTCCGAACCGAAGAAAGACACAGGCTCCCAGGCCCGCAGCACCAGCGTCGTCTCCATTGCCATCCTCTGCAGCCGTGTGCTGGGTCTGGTGCGTGACCAGCTCTTGAACGGCCTCTTTGGCTCCGCCTTCACCGGCATCTTTACCGCCGCCTTCCGCACGCCCAACATGCTGCGCGACCTCTTCGCCGAAGGCGCGCTCTCCACGGCCTTCGTCACCACCTTCTCCAAGAAGATCAAGACCGAGGGTGACGAAGCCGCCTGGGTGCTGGGACGCAAGATGCTGGCCCTCTCCATCTGCTTCATGAGCATGGTGGCCGTGGCCGGGGTGGTGCTGGCACCGTGGCTGTTCCGCCTGCTGACACCGGGCCTTTCCGAGGAGGCCAAGGTGCTGGGCACCTGGCTGGCCCAGATCATGTATCCCTTCATTGCCATCGTCTCGGTGACCGCGCTGGTGATGGGCATGCTGAACTCCAAAAAGGTGTTCTTCATCCCGGCGGTGGCATCCGCCTTCTTTAACCTCGGCTGCATTGTCGGCGGGGTCGCCCTCGCGTGGGTGATCGATCCCGGTTTCCGCCACGGGGAGATCTCTGAAAAAGGCCTCACCGGCTTTGCCATCGGCACGCTCATCGGCGGGGTGCTGCAGCTCGTGGTGCAACTGCCCGCGCTGCACAAGGTGGGCTTCCGTTTCGGCCTCGACTTCGGCTGGAAGGACAGCGGCGTCCGCGAGGTGCTGCGCCTCATGTGGCCCTCCATGCTGGCTGCCAGCGGCACGCAGATCACCGTGCTGCTGAACTCCATTTTCGCCACCTACACCCCCGGCAAGGAATCCTCCCTGGCCTGGCTGGCCAACGCCCAGCGTCTGCAGCAGCTCCCTCTCGGCCTGTTCGGCGTGGCGGTGGCCACCGTCACCCTGCCCATGCTTTCCCGCCTTGCCACAGAGGGCATCACCCCGGCTTTCCGCGGGGCTCTGGCCAAGGGTCTGCGGCTGGTCATGTTCCTCACCCTGCCCTGCGCCGTCGGCCTCTCCCTCCTGGCAGAGCCGATCATCTCCCTGCTGTTTGAGCACGGCAAGTTCACCGCCGCAGATGTCGCCAACACCGCCGGCCCGTTGCAGGCCTATGCTTTCGGCCTGGTGTTCTACTCCGCCATCAAGGTGCTGCAGCCCGCCTTCTACACCATCGACAAGCGTTTCATTCCCATGCTGATCAGCGTGGGCATCATCTTCCTGAACCTCGTGCTCAACGGCACCACGGTTTTTCTCCTGAAGTGGGACCACACCGCCCTCGCCTGGGCCACGGCGGTGGGTCTGGCCGTGAACTTTGTCACGCTCTATGTCTGCATGCGCAAATTTGCCAACGGCATGGAGACCCGCTCCCTGGTGCAGGTGTTTTTCCGTCTCATTGTCGGCACTGCGGCCATGGCCGCAGTTTGTTATGGCGCCAAGGTCACCTACCTCACAGGCTGGGCGCACATGAACTTCATCACCCAGGCCGCCAGCCTGGGGGCCACCATCGCCGCTGCGGCTGCCGTGTATTTCTTCATCACCCAGATGCTCCGGGTGGAGGAAGCCGGGGAGTTCATCGGCATCCTGTCCAAACGCTTCCGCCGCCGCTGATCCATGCCATGAAACGCAGCCGTGTCTGGTCCGCCGCCGCCCTGCTGCTGGTCCTCATCTGGGCCGGTGTGGCGCTGGTCATGCACCAGACGGACCACCTCGTCTCCTGGCCGGAAAAAGTGATGGGACTGCTGGATGAAGCCCCCTGGCTGAAGGGCGAAGAAGGCACGCATGAAAGCCGCCAGCAGCACCTCGACCGGGTGATCACCCACTTCAACCGCCTGGACTCGGCCCAGCGTCTGCGCCTCCGTGAAGACTCCCAGCCCTTGCTGGACCGGTTCTTCACCTCGCTCACCGAGGAGGAGCAAAAGGAGTATGTGGACCGCACCCTGGCCCCGCATCTCGCCAACCTGGACAAAGCTCTCAAACTGATGCCTCAAGAGGAGCGCAAAAAGCTGGTGGCCCGCATGCTGGGCGATCTCAAAAAACGCCGCAAGGACTCGCCTGACGCCGGCCGCCTCGCCGAGCAGGATGATGAGTTCATCGACACGCTGATCCACGAAGATCCCGTCTTCGCCCTGAAGCAGGCACCCTTGAAAACCAAGATGGAGCTGGCCCCCATGCTGGAAGACCTGCAGGCCCGAATCCAGGGCTTCCGGCGCTAGAAACCGCCAGCAAAGCAGCCACCCCTCACTCCACCTCAAACTCATCCGCCGGGTCAAAGGGCGGCATCGGCACGTTGATGATGCGCAGGTTGCCCACGGCCCGGTGCACACAACCGGGGCGGATCATCACGGAGGTCATGGGCT
>DASWXG010000022.1:0-3169 GCA_036405615.1 Prosthecobacter sp.
GAATGGATCGTCTTTACCAGCCCCAACGGAGTGGATGCATTCTTCAAAATGTTTTACAAGCTCTACAAGGACGCACGCAGCATCGGCGGCGCACGCATTGCTGTTGTCGGCCCGGGCACCGCTGAGAAGGTTCGCGAATACCATCTGGCCGTGGATCTGATGCCGGAAAAAGACTATGTGGCCGAAGGACTCGTGGCGGCTTTCAAAGCCCACCAAAACATGGAGAACGTGAATGTTCTCTGGGTGCGCGGTGAGGAAACCCGTGAGGTGGTGGCCAATGAACTGACCGGCATGGGTGCCATTGTGGACGAAGCCCTGGCCTACCGCACGGTGCCGGAGAAAGACGACAATCTGGAAGGCATCGCCCGCCTGGTGAATGAAGGCGCGGACATGATCACCTTCACCAGCGCAAGTACAGTGGAATGTTTCCTGGATCTGAAAGTGCCGCTGCCAGAAGGCATCAAGGTGGCGAGCATCGGCCCGGTCACATCTGAAGCGGCCCGCAAACGCGGCCTGAAGGTGGATATTGAGGCCGAAAGCTCGACCATCGCAGGTCTTGTGGAGGCCGTGCAGGCTCACTGGCAGAAGTAACCTCTTTTGTGGGGCCGCACTCCCGTTCCAGGAGGTGCGGCCTTTTTTCTGCCATGATTTCCTCTCGCAGCCCCAGGACGCTCACGCTCCTCATCCTGCTTTTGCTGGCGCTCATCATCACGCCTTTCCTGATCTGGGGCGAGATGTTTGAACGCGCCCTGGACCCGGAAGGTGCCCGGACATGGATGCAGGCCTACGGCGGCTGGGCCTGGGCGGCAGGAATCGGCCTGCTGGTGAGCGACATTGCGCTGCCCATTCCCGGCACAGTGGTGATGTCGGTTTTGGGCTGGATGTATGGCTGGTGGCTGGGCGGACTGATCGCCTCCGCTGGCTCCTTCCTTTCCGGTGCGGTGGCCTATGCGCTGTGCCGCTGGTTCGGGCATGCTGCCGCTCTGTGGATCGCCGGGGAGAAAGGCCTGGCCAAAGGCGAAGCCTATTTTGCCCGGAACGGCGGCTGGCTGGTCGCCCTCTCACGCTGGATGCCGGTGCTGCCAGAGGCCGTGGCCTGTCTGGCAGGGCTGGTGCGTATGCCGTGCCGCCCTTTCTTGCTGGCGCTGGCCTGCGGTTCCTTGCCCCTGGGTTTCGCCTTTGCGGCCATCGGTCATCTGGGGCACGCCAGCCCGGCCTGGGCCGTGGCCCTCAGCGCCCTCCTACCCCTGCTGTTCTGGGGCCTGGGCTGGAAAAAAATGCGCTGAGGATTGATTGAGGGACAGCAATCAACGGAATTCAAAGGTTCCGGTTGGTGTCGGAATTTGGAACCTGTCGTGAGGCTCCTCGTAGGATTTACGTCGCCCCCAATCTATGAGGGCTATAAGTCATCGCTCTTTGAAAGGCCTCGCCATGATACCCGTGCCTTGGCGAAATCGTATCACCGGCAGGTGCGTAGTATCCATGACAGGCGGGACGCCTGCTCAATGCAACCCAGGCGGGACGCCTGAGCTACAGGCGACCGACCCGGCGACATCGGCACCCCATTACGGTTCACGATAATCCGGCAGCGAGGCGGGAGTCACCAAGAACCAGGCGCGACCGGGTTCCATGAGCATCTGGGTGCTGACATCGGTGCTGTCGGCTTCGTCCAGCCAGAGGGAGGTCGGGTTGTGAAGATAGAGGCTGCGGTAGCTGTTGCTGCCCGGTGTCGCATCCCCGTTCCACAGACGCAGGCGGGCGGACTGGGCTGGCTGAGTGGAGGCGGCAAAACCGGAATCGGTGGTGAGCCCCAGTGTCTGCACACTGTGGGTGGCCGGGAAGCCGCTGCCCACCAGTTGCATGCCTGAATACAGCGGCAGGGCAAAGCGATTGCTGCGGACCGCGCCGGTAAGGGTAAGCGAAGCGGTGCCATTGCGGACCTGGACAAACAGGCCTTCACCCGGGGCCACGATGCGGCGGCAGTCACTGTCGCCCGTCCATCCGGAAACGGAAGACAGCCAGCTGCTGCGAAAGCTGCCAGCCGCGGCGTCAAAGAACAGCAGGCGGTCTGCCGATGCGGTCTCGGTACCGGCGACAAAGGCATCGGCGGGGAACAGATCTGCGACGGTCCAGTGCGGGCGGACAGCAACGCGCATGCCGGTGAGATCCGGAGCTGCGGCCTCAAAGGCCAGGCCTTCGTCCGTGGTGGCCTCTTCATCCAGTTCCAGACGGCGGCCTTCCAGCGCGCCAGCCAGCACTTCTACATAATAGGCGCGGCCAGTCTGCAGGCGGGACTTCACGCCTTGTGGTCGGGTGCCTGCATAGACATCGGCTGCCAGCAGAGGCATGGAGAAGGTCTGCTGCGCGGTGAAGTCATAACGCATCCAGGACTGAACCGGCGAGGCAACAGCGGCTTCGGCGCTGCCATTGAGGTCGGCGTCCAGACTGATCCTCAGGCGCACAAAGCCCAGGCTTCCCACAGGTGCCACGTCCGCATAACGCAGGGTTTCGGTGCCATCGTTGTTCTGGGTGACAGCAGGCACCACAGAGAGGCGGGTCCACTGACCGGAGCGGAGATCTGCGGAGGCTTCCAGGTGCAAAGCAGTATCTGTGCGGCCACCGCTGGGGCGCACCACCAATGCATCCACACGGCCGGAAAGCGGATCTGAATGGAGAGCAAAACGCTGGCTCTGGATGCCTGACAGCGCATCACTGCCCAGGGCGTATTCCTGAAGATTGGTCAGGCCGTCCGCATCGGCATCCCCTTCCGGGGCTCCCAGCTGTGCGGACAGAGCCTTCCAGGTCAGAGACACGGCTGGGGTCTGCATCACTGGCTCTTCCACCGCAGGCGCAGGCTCCACAGACGGAGCCGGAGACGGCCCGGCAGTGGTCACAAAACCGAAGTCCACGGTCAGGTTATAGTTGCCGTCGAAGGAATCGTCCGAGTCTCCACGCTCACCGCCTTCAGCCGCGCCCTGAGGAGCGGTGCCCACCTGGAGAGAGACCGAGCCGCTGGAGACGCCGGTGAGACTTGGGTTGGCAGCATCCACACCGTCTTCGCCCACATTGTCATCCCCGGCGGTCTGGCCGGTGACAGAGCGGGTCTGGTAGAGAGGACCATTCGAGAGAGATGGCAGGGCCACTCCGCCCAGAGAAGTGAGGTTGGCTT
>DASWXG010000023.1:0-6973 GCA_036405615.1 Prosthecobacter sp.
ATTGATCGCGAGGGGCGGGGATGGCTCCCATAATGTCAATCGGTGGGTTGGGTTGGGGAAAGGTGGCTGTAATCAGCCGGCGACAAGCTTGGCCAGGGCCTCAAAGGCGCCGCGCAGAGCTGTGTCAAAGAAGGCCACAAAGGCCCCGAGAAGAAGCATCGCGATGAAAACGACGATGGTGGAATCAATCAGCTCCTTGTACTTGGCGAACCCTTTTTCCTTGGGGTCCCATGGCCAGTTGGCTTTTTTGAGTTCGATAAAAACTTCACCAAGGTAGGTGCGGAGGCGGCTCATGCGAATCGGGCTTCGTCGGTATTGCTAACTAATAAAAAAGGAAGAATGGCAGGCCAGGAGGGATTCGAACCCCCGACACGCGGTTTTGGAGACCGCTGCTCTACCAGCTGAGCTACTGACCTGTATTTTATTCTTCCTGGCTTGCGCTTTTTAGTCTGCATGCCTCCCGATGAAGGGGCCGCCGCGAGATCTGTGCGCCAGATCTCACGGCGGCTACGACAAGCAAACAGTATTAACGCAGATTAGTCAAGGATGTCAGCCACACGGCCAGCACCCACAGTCTTGCCACCCTCACGGATAGCGAAGCGGATGGTCTTCTCCATGGCGATCGGGGTGATCAGCTCGACGGTGATCGAGACGTTGTCACCAGGCATCACCATTTCAACACCTTCAGGAAGGGTCACGCTGCCGGTCACGTCCGTCGTGCGGAAGTAGAACTGCGGGCGGTAGTTGTTGAAGAAAGGAGTGTGACGGCCGCCTTCATCCTTGGAGAGAACGTAGATCTCAGCCTTGAACTTCTTGTGAGGCTTCACGGAACCAACCTTGGCGATGACCTGACCGCGCTCGATGTCGGTCTTCTTCACGCCGCGGAGGAGGAGACCCACGTTGTCGCCAGCACGACCTTCGTCGAGCAGCTTGCGGAACATTTCGATGTCCGTGACGGTGGTCTTGATGGTGTCGCGGATGCCGACGATTTCGACTTCGGACATCTTCTTGATGATGCCACGCTCGACACGGCCGGTGCAGACGGTACCACGACCTTCGATCGCGAACACGTCTTCGACTGGCATGAGGAAGTCCTGGTCGATCGGACGCTCAGGAAGCGGGATGTAGTCATCCACAGCGTCCATCAGCTTGATGATGTTGGCGCGCTGCTCTTCGTCACCTTCGAGGGCCTTCAGAGCGGAGCCTTTGACGATCGGGATGTCGTCGCCCGGGAATTCATACTTGGAAAGGAGGTCGCGAACTTCCATCTCGACGAGGTCGAGGAGTTCAGCGTCGTCCACCATGTCAACCTTGTTCAGGAAGACCACGATGGCTGGCACGCCCACCTGACGGGCAAGCAGGATGTGCTCGCGGGTCTGTGGCATCGGGCCGTCGGCAGCGGAGCAAACCAGGATCGCACCGTCCATCTGGGCAGCGCCGGTGATCATGTTTTTCACATAGTCAGCGTGTCCAGGGCAGTCCACGTGAGCGTAGTGACGCTTGTCGGTCTGGTACTCCACGTGAGCGGTGTTGATGGTGATACCGCGAGCCTTTTCTTCAGGAGCGGCGTCGATCTCATCATACTTCTTGGCCTCGGCAAAGCCCTTGGTGGCAAGAGTGGTGGTGATCGCAGCGGTCAGCGTGGTTTTGCCGTGGTCAACGTGGCCGATGGTGCCAATGTTCACGTGCGGCTTGTTGCGTTGGAATGCTTCTTTAGCCATGAGTTGATGGTGAGGTTATTGCGCTAGGACTTCTTGTTCGTTTGTCGTGTAACGGCGATCCTTGGCATGACTCCACCGGATGGAGCTGATGGAGGGATTTGAACCCTCGACCTCGTCCTTACCAAGGACGTGCTCTACCACTGAGCTACATCAGCATAATTCTTTATCCGGCGGCGACTCGCAGAGGAATCTCCTCCTCTTTCGACAATAAAACCGGGATACAACGTCAGTCCTGACAGCATCAGGAGACAGTACACCCCGGCTTCTTTTGGTGAAAAAGTGGTTTGAGAGTAACTGGTCCCGGCCCGCTGTCAAAGACATTTTGATCTGTTTGAAGTGATTTTTGCGCGAAAACGTGCATAAACGAAGCTTTTCCGCTATTTCCCACCATGACCCGAGCCGAAGCCATTCAGCAGATCCGTGACGCCTGCAAGACGATTGCCCTGCAATTCATGAAGGTACACCCCGCCCTTCCCCACCTGCAGCATTCAGAAACCATGGCGGATTGCCTCAAGGCTTTGCATGAGATGACCGTCCAGTTGGAGATCGTCAAAAAGAAGGTAGGCAAGCTGGAACGGGACGACGGCAGCAGTCTGCTCTAGCCGTCCCCCGCCGTTTAAACCTCCCTTTGCCCCTCTTTCATGGCCTCCCCTAACCAAAAGCAGCCCCACCCGCTGGCCGACCTGTTGCTCACCGTCATTCTACCCTCCGTTGTGCTGGAATCTCTCAGCAAACCGGAACGGTTGGGGCCTGCCTGGGCTCTGGTTGTTGCTCTGCTGCTGCCATTGGGTTTCGGTATTTACTGCTTTGTAAACAAGCGGGGACTCAATTTCTTTTCCGTTCTGGGTCTGGTCGCCATCCTGGTCACCGGCGGCCTGGGGCTATTGAACCTCAACGCGGTGTGGTTCGCGGTGAAAGAAGCCGCCTTTCCTGTGTTTCTGGGGCTGGCTTTCCCGCTGAGTTTTGCCTGGGGGAAACCGCTGGTCAGCGAACTCTTGCTGAATCCCCAGGTCATCAATCATAGCCTGCTGCAGCAAAGGCTGGACAGCCCTGCCAAGCAGGAAGGTTTCAGCCGGTTGCTTAAGCAGGCATCATGGGCGCTCATGGGCACCATGATGCTTTCCGCCGTGGCCAATGCTGCGCTGGTCCTTTACTATCTGGAAGGAACGGTGCCCGGAACCGAAGCTTACACGCAGGCCATCGGCCGGCAGAACTGGGTCGGTTTTGTCGTCATCGGGGTGCCGATGCTGGCGGCCACCATGGGCCTGCTTTTCTGGCTGCTCGGCCGGCTTCATTCCCTGACCGGCCTGGACCGTGACGACCTCATGAACCCGGGCACGACCGTGCGCACCCGGGTGGGAGAATAACCTTCAAGATGACAGGCTTACTGCCTGCCCCGCATGTATTCGACAACCCGGTTGGACCGGAATGAAACGGACGCGGCCTTGTAGGGGACGTATGTTACCGAAGGGCCGAAACCGCCCCAGTAGGGATCCCAGGCACCATAGTAGCCCCAACCGCGGCCATAACCATAACCGCCACCCCAGCCCCAACCGGGCCCCCACCCAAAGCCATAACTTTGAGTGTAGACAGGCTGGCTGCCGACGTAGGTCCACTTTTCAGTCTTCACGCCTTTCTGCACGCCTTCAGCCACATGGTCTGGCCGGCCCCAGGCGAGAAACACACCTTCCTTGTTCAGCCCCTCCCGGATGCGGCCCTGGTTAACCAAAACTTTGTCACTGTCCGAAAGCTTGCTGTAGATTTCAGGATTGCTGGCAATGCGCCTCTCCACTGGAGAAGCACAACTGGTCAGTACGACTGCCACAGCGGCACACATGAGGGCCAGGGCGGGACGGAGGAGGGATTTGGCATTCATAACAAAAGATGATACGCGTAGATGCCACAGACTGGGCGTGTCTGCGGAGTGTTCAATGTCCGAAGGCGCGACCTCCTTGCAATCAAAGCCGCATGGCAAAATGCACCTGCCGGCCCACCTCTTCAAAACCGCAGCTAGGATACAGGTTTTGGCCAATGACGTTGGATGCCATGGTTTCGATCTTTGCCACGCGGAGTTCCTGAGTGCGGAAATAGTCCAGGGCATGATGGATGAGGCGCCGCCCCAGGCCCAGTCCGCGCGCGGCCTCCACAACGGCCAGATTGGGGATGCGGCCGACGGAGTTCACCCGGTCCACCCGGGTGGTGATGTAGCCCAGGATCTCCCCTCCCCGCTCCGCCACAAAGCAGCCCTCGGGATTGGCATCACAATCATCGTTGATGTTGTCCGCCTTGCGGGCTTTCCAGTCCCTGCCGTTCCAGATGCCCAGTCTGTCCTCCAGCATCTGGTCGAGAGCCACAGCTCCAAAAGAATCCACCGTTATCTGGCGCAGGGCCTCCAGATCGGCGGGACGGTAGTGCCGGATGGCAACGGGCAGTTCAGGAATCATGGGAAAGCAAATTCAATAGGGCCAGCGATAGGGCGAACCAGGGATCAGTTTGTTCTTCGGATACGCTGAGATTCGCACACGGTTTGCGGAATTGCCGCTCAGCAGCCAGACATTGTCATCATCCATGGCATGAAGAAAGCCCACATGGCCGCTGCTGGCCTGATCCGTTGCGAGGGGTTGGAGAATGCAGACGGCCCCGTAAACCGGCATGACCGGCCGCCCCCAGCCGTGCCACTCCGCCACGCGGGCGCTACGGCATCCAGGATAGCCGGAACGGGCCAGGCACCAATAGGCAAACGCGGCGCACCACGCCGTTTCATCCTGCAAGAGGGTGCCGCCTATTCCCACACTGCGGAGATACTCCAGCACCCGGGGATTGTCTGCACTGCCGCTCCACTCCTGGACGCCTTGCTCCATGATGGCGATCTGCATCCAGGGCGGAGGTGCGTTGAAAGAGGACGGAGCGGCAGCTGGCTGAGCAGGCTGAGCTACCGGTGCAGTGCCAGCAGTCACATTCAGCGCCTGGCCAGGGAACAGCACACGGCAGTTCTGTGTGCCGTATTCGCACAAGCCGGGGTTGGCCGCCTGCAACTGTTCCAGGCTCATGCCAAACTTCCTGGCAATCCGGGACGGGTTATCCCCTGGCTCAACAATGTAAACGGGCATGGGTCCTGATTAAACCCATGCCCGTCTGAATTGCCATGTCGAAAGCGGCGGAAGCCTTAATCTCCCCTCCCCCTGCCCGGCTGCGTCATGCCAGCCCCCAGCGTCGGCGGAGGAAGGCCTCCCAGGGGCTGAACAGCAGCTTGTCCGCCGCAAAACCGACGATGAGAATCACCAGCATGATGGCGGCCACCTGATCCATGGCTTGCAGTTCGCGGCCATAGTGAAGCAGATGCCCCAAACCAAACCCTGTCAGCACCGTCACGTAGATCTCTGCAGCCATCAATGAACGCCAGGCAAAGGCCCAGCCCTGCTTCATGCCGCTGACGAGGTGAGGCAGGCTGGCTGGAAGCAGGACATGCCACAGGAGGTGCAAACCGCTGGAGCCCATGGTGGAAGCCGCCCGCCGATAGATCGGCGGAATCTGGCGGATGCCATGATCCGTGGCCAGAAGAACCGCCCACAATGTCCCCATGATGACGATGAACAGCATGGCGGACTCAGTCTGGCCAAACCACAGCAGGGCCAGAGGCACCCAGCACACACTGGGAAGCGTCTGCAAACCCAGCGCCAGGACGCCCAGAGTGTCGGCAGCGAAACGAAACCGGGCCGTTAGCAAGCCCAGCGGAATACCTGCGGCAAGGCCGATGATGTAGCCCAGCAGGAGGCGTTTCATCGTCACCCACCCGGCTGAAAAAAGGGAGCCGTCCTTGAGTGCAGACACGAGGTATTCGCCAATGGCCAATGGCGCGGGAACCAGGACCGGTGACCACCAGCCTGCACGTGACGCGGCCTCCCAAAGGGCAACAACCAGAGCAAAAAAAGCAAGGGAACGGAGGACGCGGGTCATGCGGAAGCGGTCAGAGTTTTCAATTCGTCGGTGATCGTGCGGGCAAGCTGGGCCACAGCCACATCGTTGATGTCACGAGGGCGCGGGAGGTCCACCCGGTACTCCGCACGGATGCGTCCCGGGCGGGGAGTGAACAATACAACACGATCCCCCAGGCAGACGGCCTCACGCACGTTGTGGGTGACGAAGATCACCGTCTTGCGGCGCTTCTGCTGGATGTTCTGCAAGTCCGCATAGAGCTGCTCGCGGGTCATGGCATCCAGGGCGGCGAAGGGCTCGTCCATCAGCAGAACCTGGGGATTGGGGGCCAGGGCGCGGGCCAGCGCCACACGCTGTTTCATCCCTCCGGAGAGTTCATGAACATTGGC
Organism: Prosthecobacter sp.; assembly: GCA_036405615.1. Lineage (GTDB taxonomy): Bacteria > Verrucomicrobiota > Verrucomicrobiia > Verrucomicrobiales > Verrucomicrobiaceae > Prosthecobacter. The sequence goes on from DASWXG010000023.1 coordinate 6,047, forward strand.
CTGGGAGAACTTCTCCAGCCCCACCAGCTTCAGGTAAAACATGGCCAGCTCGCGCCGATCGTCCTGGGTCAGGCCGGATTTCAGATTCAGTCCGAAAAGCACATTGCCCATGACATCCAGCCAGGGGAAAAGGGCGTGCTCCTGGAACATGACCATGCGCTGACGGCCTGGGCCCTCGATGGACTTTCCGTCGGCAAGCAGAGAGCCTTCCGTCGGTTTCTCCAGACCGGCAATCAGGCTCAGAAGCGTGCTCTTTCCGCAGCCGCTCGCTCCCAGCAGGCAGACAAACTCACCATCTTCCACCTGGAGGTTGATGTCCTCCAGGGCGCTGACCGTTTGCCGCGCTCCGCGGTATAGCTTCGACACCCCGCGGATGTTGAGTTTGGCTGTGCTGGAAACTCCCAGCTCGTCTTGGATGGTCATGCGCAGAAATCAAAGTTGAGGCAGCAGGGCGTCCAGGGAGGGGATGTCCTTGAGGAAGCCGGCCTTCTGTGCCGCCACCACCATTTCTTCCAGCCCACCCCGGCCGACCTTGGTATCAAGCACCACTCGGGGAAGCGCGCGGTCAAGCAACTCTTCACCGGGAGCTTTGGTCGTCAGCTCTTTCAGTTCAGATTTGATGAGTTCGCGGGCTTCTGCAGGGTTCTTGCGGATCCACTCGGTAAGTTCCTCGTGGGCAGCCACCAGTTTTTTAGCCAGTTCGGGACGATCTGTCAGGAATGCTGCGCTGGAGGCCAGGATGGTGGCGAACGTGCCTTTGTCCTCGACAAAAACCTTGCCACCGGCTTCCAGTTCCAAACGGCTCACCCAAGGTTCCACCGTCCAGACGGCGTCAATGTCACCTTTGATGAACAGGGCCAGCTGGTCCGGGTTCTGAGTGGGCAGGACGGAGGCATCACCGCCGGTCGCCGTCACCTTGATGCCATG
>DASWXG010000024.1:0-14962 GCA_036405615.1 Prosthecobacter sp.
CAGTGACATGCGCGAGCAGGACCGCAGCCTGTCCCGCCAGGCCTACGAACGCGGGATGAGGGAAGGCGGCGACGACGCGCGCTATGGAAACCCGCGTAACACCCAGCGGAATCCCTTTGGTTACAGCTCTGCTCAAGCGGATGCCTATGCCGATGGTTATGAACAGGGCTACCGCGCGAGCGATCGCGGCCAGGGCGGCAACTACGCTCCGCCTGCCTATGGAAGCAACGCCCCTGGCTACCCGTCAAACCAGGGCCAAGGCCAGGGATACACACCCCCTGCCCCGACAGCCCCAGCCACCAATGATCCCGGCTATAACCAGGGGTATGAATACGGCCTGCGCGACCGTGTCGCCGGTAAACAGGCAGATGCCGGTGCCCATGTCGGCCGGTATGATCCGCGCCAACGCCGCAGTTTCGAGCGTGGTTATTACGACGCTTTTGAAACACGCCGCTGAAGCGTTGATTGAAGCATTCGGCGAAGAAAGAACGGTGCCCCCGCCGTTTGTAGATTCTCCATGCTCAAACTGCCTTTTTCCCTTCTCGCCTGCCATTGCCTCTGCCTCGGTACCTTTGCCCAAGCAGAGGAGCAGCCCACCCTCATGACCCAACGGGGACGTCTGCTGGCCAGTGAAGACTTTTCCAAACCCTTGAAGCCGTTTGACGGGAAATCGAACGGCTTTGCGAGCGGCTTCTCTGGCTGGCGCTGGAACGCCGTCCCCCGGGGCGGGCGCTGGGCCGTGGAAGGCGGCGTGTTCACCGGCCGTGAAACACCTGAAGTGAAGCACCCAGCCACCGCCTCCTATGGTTTTCTCTACAAGGATGTCGTGATCCAGTGCGAGGTCCGGATGAACGACGTGCCGTTGGACGGGCGCAAGTACCGCAGCCTTAGCGTGCGGGCCGTGGACGCCAAGGACTACGTGTGCAGCATCCACATGAACGAGGGCGGCTTCCGCATCACGAAGGATGACAACGACCACGGCGGACCGGACAAATCCGTGCCGCTGGGCGCGGCCAAGATCCCCTTAAAGCTCGCCACCTGGCACACTGTGGTCTTTGAGATTCTGGGCGACGAAATGGTCGGCACCGTGAACGGCCACAGCCTGACCGGCAGCCACCCGCTGATCGGCACCGGCAAACACAGCCTCATGTTTGTGATGGGTGTGGAAGGCAGCGTTCGCAATCTCAAGGTCTGGGAAGCAACGCCGAATCCTCAATGGGCTGCGGAGAAAGCCCGTCTGACGGCCAAGGCCGCGAAATGATCCATTTTCGTCAGAGGAACTGATGAATGGCGAAGCCTTTACCTTCAAGGAGAGACGGCATCCTGCCTTCTTCCCCGTTTTCCATGAGGCCTGGGATGGCCTCACTCCAAAGATCACCCGCCAAAAATAAAACGGCCTGTTTCGTCTGAAACAGGCCGTTTTGCAGAGAGGCTAAACGCCTTGGCAATCATCACTTGGTGGTACCGCTCCAGCCGCCGCCGAGGGCGCGGAGAAGTTGCACTGTGGCGGTCAGACGCTGGCCGTCCAACTGGGCAAGTGTCAGGCGGGTGGTGAGCACCACACGGTCCGCATCCACCACTTCAAAGTAGCTGGCCAGACCTTTGTCATAACGCAGGCGGGACAGGCGGCTGGTATCCTGGGCGGCAGCCACGGCGGCAGCCACAGCGGTGCGCTGCTTGGTGAAGGCCTTCAAATCCAGCATGGCGTCTTCCACTTCACGGAGAGAGGTGAGGATGGTCTGTTTGTAGCGGGCCAGGCTTTCATCATAACGGGCCTGGGAGGCACGCAGGTTCCCACGCAGACGTCCGCCCTGGAAAATCGGCACGGTGAGCTGTGGCCCGATGCTGGCGGTGCGGCTCTTCCATTCAAAGAAGTCTTCAGCGCCGATGCTCTCAAACGCGCCGCTTCCGGTAAGGCTGAACACCGGGTAGAAATTGGCCGTGGCCACGCCGATGTCAGCATTGGCGGCCCGCAGGGTCTGCTCCGCGGCGCGGATGTCCGGGCGGCGTTGCAGAAGCGTGCTGGGCATGCCGGAAGGCACGCGGGGCGGCGCGGGAAGACGCCGGTTTCGGCCCAGCGCAAAGTTCACCGGCTGGTCTCCCAGCAACACCGCAATGGCATGCTCCACTGCGCCACGCTGGCGTTCAATGGCAGCCAGATCGTTCTTCGCCAGTTCCAACTCCGTGCGGGCGCGGGCAACATCCATTTCGTTAGCCAGGCCGCCTTCAAAACGGGACTGCTGCAGCTTGCGGGCTTCTTCTCGCAGGGAGATCGTCTCGCGAAGAATCTGCTCCTGAAGATCGAAAGAGGCGCTCAGATAGTAGCTGCGTGCCACTTCCGCTGCGATGACGAGGCGCTGAGCGGCCAGATTGTCCACGCTGGCGTCTTCACGGGCGCGAGCCCCCTCCACCCGGCGGCGCACACGGCCCCAGAGGTCCACTTCATAATTCAGCCCCAAAGCTGCGCGATGGCGGTCACGCTCCAGGTTTGGCAAAGTGGCTCCGGCTGGCAGGTTGGCTCCCACGCTGTTGGCGGAAAGGTGCTCATAGGTGGCGTTGCTCTGCAGGTTCAGCTGGGGGAACCAGTCGGCACGCTCGATGCCCGACAAAGCGCGGGCGGTGTCCACGCGGGCCTGGGCGGCACGCAGGTCCAGGTTGCTCGCCAGCGCGCGATCCACCAGGGAGTTCAGGTTCTTGTCCTTGAACAGCGTCCACCATTGGTCAGGCACGGGCAGGTCTGAAACATCCGCCCGCTCCTTCCAGCGGCTGCGCAAGCCGGTGTCTGGCTGCTCATAGTCCGGCCCCACGGTGCAGGAAGTGACGGCAAGGGTGGCGGAAAGGGTGAGAACTCGGCGGGCAGCGGGAGACGGGAGGAGGTCGCTAAAAAACATGGGAGGGGAGTGATAAGAGATCGTCGCCGGAATTTTATTCGTTCACATTTTCTGCGTTTTGAATGTTCACTGCCAAGGGACGTGGATGCGACGGCGCACAGAACTCCAGGAGAGAAGTTGTGCAAATGGTAGATGCAAAACCCCGCAAGCGGAGCGCTGACTATACGTCGCAACCCTCCAAACGGATGTGACGAAATCAGGCCAAGTTTAGAATATCCGGTGACTCTCTGTCTATAGTTATGGTGCCCACACAGCCACTCCCATGTGGTAGCCCGCATAGCTGGCGGAGTTTTTCGAGTAGAAGGCGGTGACGATCTTGCCATCCGCCAGTTGAACGCTGCTGGGGTAACCGCAATCCCAACTGGCGCTGGTCACCAGACGGAGAGGATCACTCCAGGTCTTGCCGTTATCCTGGCTGAACTTGGCCCGCACGCCGTGCTGACGGGCGACGCGGACGCCATAGGTCAGCAGCAGGCGGCCGTCTTTGAGACGGATGAGGTGGCCGTTGATTTCGTTGCGGCCGGTGACCCGCAGCGGCTCCTGCCAGGTGACACCATCATCGTCGCTGCGATAGAGATCCATGGCCTCCATGCGGGCAGCCGCCAGCCAGCTCTTGCCGCCCAGATGAAACAGATCTGTTTCATTGTGGCGCGGGCCGATCACTGAAACAGCCTTCCAGGTCTGGCCGTCGTCATCGCTGCGAAAATGCCAGGAACGGTAGCGCTTGGTTTTGGAACTCTGGGACGGGTCGGCATATTCACCCTGATAACAGGAAGTGTGCAGCGCACCGCCCTCCCGGCGCCAGATATCGCCAAAGGGGATGTATTCGCTCCAGCCCGGTTCCGCCTTGGGGAAGTTTTCATGCTGGCTCCAGGTGCGTCCGCCATCTGCCGAGCGCAGCACCCAGTTGCTCAAAATAGCATCCCGGAAAGGAGCCTGCTTGGGCCTTTCAGTCTGCTTCACATTGGTCCAGCCGGAGCAGAGGACCATGAAGTCACCGTTGCCAGCCAGCCCGGCGGCATGGTTCATGCGGATGGTGTCAGGCAGGTGGCGGGTGATGGTGCTGCGCTTTTCCCAATGCAGGCCGTCCCGGCTGGCCCAGCAGTCAATGTCACCTTCCAGGGTGCCGTGCCCGGGCTGGTTGTGCAGCACGGCGAGGATGGTGCCGTCTGGCATCAAGGTCAGGTTGGGCCAAGCACAGACGTCTTTGATGGCGGCTGCCGTTTGCAGATGCTGCGGTTTCTTTTCAGCCTTCACCGCCTTCCAGTCTTGCAGCCGCTGCCATTCAAGCCCGGGCTGGTCCACGCGAAATTGCACAAGCTGGCCGTTCTCCATCTCGGTGACATAGGCCGTGCGACCGTCAGGTCCGCCAAAGCAGATGTTAGAAGGCTTGCTGCCGGGAAGCGAAATCTCCTGAAGAATCTGGCCTTTCGGCGACAGCTTCACCACTGTGCCTTTGCCATGGCGGGTGATGTAGAGATTGCCCTTCACATCCATGCGCATGCCGTCAAAGCCATGGTCTGGAAACTCTTTGAGCAATCGTTTGTTCGTCAGACCAAAGTCTTCGGCGATATCAAAGGCCCAGACTTTGCGTTGCAGGCTTTCATTCACATACAGGGTCTTGCCGTCCGGGCTGACATCAATGCCGTTGGTCGTGCCCATGTTTTCAGCAACGAGGCGAAACTTGCGGTCTTTGTCAATGCGCCACAGCCTCCCGGTCCCCGCCTTCCAGTCCGGGTCACTGGCGTAGAAGGAACCGTCATCCAGGATGGCGAGGTCATTTGGCTGGCTGAGCGAAGGCTCATGTGCCCAGACCTCGATTTTAGCGGTGGCCGGATCCACTTTCAGAATGTTATGCCCCGTGTAGTCCGCCACATAAAGAAAACCGTCCGGCCCACGCCGGATGCCGTTGGCAGTGCTGCCCTCCGGCAAAGTGGCAAAGAGGGAGGCCTTGCCCTCCGGCGTGGTTTTGCCCAGCGTGTGTTCACCACCAAACTTGACGCAGAAGATGTTGCCGTTCTCATCACAGGCCGGGCCTTCAATGCCATCGGTAAACAGGCCTTTTTCGGTCAGAGCTGACGCCTGAAACAGAGGCTCGGCAGCGGAGAGCGCTGTGCTGGAAAGGATCCCGAATGCGGCGACAAAGAAAAGACGGCGGTGCATGGCTTCAAACCAACGCCGCCATAAATCGCGTCGTTTCGAACATTCCACGATTGTCTTTTTAAAACGGACCCCTCAACATCGGTTTCAACAACCAACCGATTCGAGCGCCTATGAGAATGACACGCCGGCATCTCAGCCTGGGGCTGCTGGGCTTCCTGATCCCGGGCTGTGGAAAAAACACGGCCTCCTCCGGCAGCAGCAAAGGAACCATCGCCGCCTCGCTGCTTACGCTGGACAACCCTTTCTTCAAAGTCATCGGCGATCACCTGGCCGAGGAAGGACGCAAACAGGGGTATGAAGTGATTGTCGTCAGCGGCGACAAGGATGTGGCCAAGCAGAGCAACCAGGTGAAGGATTTCATCGTCAAAAAGGTCAGCGCCATCGTGCTCAGCCCGTGCGATTCAAAGTCCATCGTGCCTGTTATCCAGGAGGCTAACAAGGCGGGCATTCCTGTCTTCACGGTGGATGTGCCCTGCAATGAACCCGGCGTGGACATCGTCACCCAGGTGGCTACCGACAACCATGGAGGCGGCGAGGAAGCGGGGCGCGCCATGATCGAGGCACTGAGAGGCAAGGGCGGCAAAGTGGCCATCCTGCATCTGAAACAGGTGGAGTCCTGCCAGCTTCGGGTGGCGGGTTTTGTGAAAGTCATCCACAGCCACAATGCCGCCGGTGGGGCGCGCATTGATGTGGTGGCGGAACTCGAAAGCGGCGGCGCCAAAGACATGGGCTACAAGGCTGCGGAAGACACGTTGCAGGCACATCCGGACCTGAGCGGCATCTTCGCCATCAATGATCCGGCAGCGCTGGGCGCGAGGGCCGCTCTGGAAAAGGCGGGCAAGCAAAAGCAGGTGGTCATCATCGGTTTTGACGGCCAGCCGGAGGGCAAACAGGCCATCAAAGAAGGCAAGATCTACGCCGACCCCATCCAGTTTCCCGACAAGATGGGCGTGCAACTCGTGCAGTCTATCATGACCTGGTCTCGCGGGCTTCCGCAACCCAAACAGATTCTCATTCCCACGAAGCTGTACCGCCAGACAGACGGCCTCCAAGACCCAGACTTGAAGTAAAACCGGAACCCGTTGCCGCGCATCCTCTCCCCTTCCCCATGAATGCCCTCCTGCGCCGCCTGATTTCTGAACACGGCATGATCCTTGTGCTGCTTCTGCTGGGCGTGTTCTTCAGCATCGTCACGCTTCAGGAACAATCTGTCTCCGGCGATCTGGCGGTGTCCCAGGTAGTGGACGCCGCTCCGCAAGGTGAAGGCATGATCGTCACCGGCCCGGGCCCGGATGACGCGGCCTACGCCCAGGCCGTGGAAGAACGGTTGAAGTCCTCCGGACGGCGGCTTGCAGCGGCGATCAAAGGCTCCCCGGCAGATGTGCGTACCGCCTTGGTGCGGCATTCGGAGTCGGGCGGACAAATTCAGTTCGTCATCGCCACAGCGGAGACCGCTCGCTGGCTCGTGCTGGAGGAGCTTCCAAAAGACTTTCCCAAGCTTGGAAATCCGGCGCTGCTGAAACCGGAAACCTATCGCTGGCCCAACTTTTTGAAAGCAGACAACCTGCTCAACGTCGCCAACCAGATTGCCGTCATTGCGATCATCGCCATCGGCATGACCATGGTCATCATCACCGGCGGCATTGATCTTTCCGTGGGCAGTCTGCTGGCCCTGGCGGCCGTGCTCACCTCCTGGTTCATCCGCAGCCAGGCCGGGGCCTTGGAGGCCGGTACGGGAGGCATGCTGCTGGCGTGTCTTGTGGGCATCGCCGCCTGCGGCCTGGCAGGGGCCTTTTCCGGCCTGATGATCACCCGCTTTGGCATTCCGCCTTTCATTGTCACCCTGGCGATGATGCTGGTCACCAGCGGCCTCGCCTACACGCTTTCCGAAGGCCAGTCCATCTACCAGATCCCCGACAGTTTTGTCTGGTTGGGGCGTGGTGCCGATTTTATCAACATCCCCAATGCCGTGCTGCTCATGCTGCTTCTCTACGCCGTGGCCCATGTGGTGATGACGCAGATGCGCATCGGACGTCATCTTTATGCCGTGGGTGGCAACCGGGAGGCAGCGCACATCTCCGGCGTGCCGGTGGACCGGGTACTGATGTTTGCCTATGTCGTCAGCGGTCTCCTGGCGGGTCTGGGCGGTGTGGTCATGGCTTCGCAGTTGAAAAGCGGATCCCCCACCTATGGCGGCATGTATGAGCTGTACGTCATCGCCGCCGTGGTGGTGGGCGGCAGCAGCCTCAGCGGCGGCAAGGGCACCATGCTGGGCACACTGACCGGGGCTTTCATCATCGCCGTCATCCAGAACGGCATGAACCTCACCAACGTGGAAAGCTACACGCAAAAAGTGGTGCTGGGCGGTGTCATCCTCGGAGCGGTGCTGGTGGACAAAATCCGCCGCAAGTGAAGCTGCTTTCCGCGCAGGTCAATAGTTCACAGCAGTCACCGCATCCAGGTCAAAACCGGAGCTGCCATTGCCGCTGAGCGAATTGTTTTCCGAAGTATGGCGTACCGCTTTGCCTGCGCCGTCCCGCAGCACTCCATCGCCCGTGGCCGTCAGGCGGATGTAGCGGAACCACTGCAAATCCGGCCTGCCCAGCGACGCGGTGTCAAAGGTGTCCCCACCACTGCGAGAGGGGTCTGTGGGATCGTCCCCGGTGGTGGCATTAACCCCTGCAAAACCCTGCGCATAGTAGGCTGGCTGGGTGAGATCCACCGTTCCATCAGCCCCTGGATTCACCCGGAAAGGAAAGCGGTGCCACTGGCCTTCAAACAACGCCACTTCCACCGTGGCAGGCTCCATGAAACGCTGGTTCGGGTCATTGTTCCGGAACAGGACGTTTTCAAAGACGGTGAAGTCTGGCCCGGTCCCGGCCTCGACAATGTTGTTGCTGAACTCCATCACGATGTGCCCGCCGCCTGCGGCACCGGCATGGAGAGACAATACCTGGTTAGGCTGGAAGGCGGGGGCATAGGTGCCGTTACCGTCCGGCGGGCCGGTCACGTTGGAAGGCATGTTCCCAACTCCATACGCCCCCGGCGCAAGCGGGTTGAACACCACGACCTTGTCTGCAAACGGATCGCCCGAAGTTCCTTCCTGCGCACGTTTCAGGGCCATGGGCCGGATGGTGGTCACGGCAGCGGCATAGGGAATCGCGCTGCCGTTGGTGGCGATGGCGGTCAGCTCATAGCTGTAGGATTTTCCGGTCACCAGATTCCTGTCCACCACGTTGGTCCCCTGCCCGCGGTAGATCTCCATGCCGTCCCGTTTCAGACTGACACCGGATACTTGAGTCCCGAGTGTGGCCGTCATCATTTCATACTGCCAGGCCAGACCCGCTTTTTGACGCGAGGGCACCACCAGCAAACCGTTGCTCACAGGCATCTGAAAGGTCTTGCTGAAGGTCAGCCCCGTGCTGTCGGTCACCTGGATTTCAAATTCATACCGCCATTCCTGCACCGGGGCCACACCATTCAGATTGCCTGCTTCGTCCAGGCTCCATCCTGAAGGGATTTCCCCTTTTGTCAGAGTCCAGCGGTACGGCAGGCTGCCGCCCTCTGCCTCAAAGGTGCCGCGGTACGGCGCGCCGGGTGCGGCAGGTGGCAGGAGGGTCGGGGTCAGGATGCTCAGCCCACCCTCGGCCACGAGGGTAAAAGTCCGGGTGACCTGGGTGATGGAATCGCTGACCATGATTTGCAGTTCATGCTCGCCAGCGGTTTCCAGCAGACCGGACACAGCGCCGCTGTCGCGGTCACAGGTCCAGCCAGCAGGGCCGGACACAAGAGTCCACACATAAGGCATGGCACCGCCGCTGGCGTTCAGTGTGGCGGTGTAGGCCTGGCCGGGCATGGCGGCCGGAAGTTCTACCGTGAGGATTTGCAGCGGCTCCTCATCCGCAATGATCAGAGTGGTGGCAGCCGAGGCCTGTGCGCCGTCCATGTCGGTCACATAGACATTCACCGGCTGCTTGAGCGGGACCTCCGAAACACCGGAAAAATTTCCCGACTGGGCATCGAGAAGAAAACCTTTGAGATCGCCCTCCGCCTCCAGGCTCCATGAGTAGGGAGGTCTTCCTCCCACGGCGGTGAAACGATGGTTCAGCACCTCGTTTACTTTGCCGCCCGGAGGGTGCGGCGTCAGGATCATCAGGGGGACTTTGTTCAGGCCGACCTGGGATGGATCGGCGGAGTCGGCATCGGCGACTTTGGAAAGATCAAAAACAGGAAACCAGTGACCATGAGAACGTACCTGGCGATGCAATCCTCTGCCGCCGCGACCGCTGATTTCGGTGATGCCTTCAGGCAGCAGATCATCCAGAGAGCCTTCATCTCCCGTGGCCAAAAAACGGCCCAGCCTGTCTTTCAGGCCGGGCCTTTGATCAGCGGCATTGCCAGTTCCAGAAGCGGCGTTCTGTCCTGAGACAGAGGAGGCTTCATCCGGCTGGCTGCCGCCATAATAAAATCCCAGCCATGCTCCCCCCAGTGCCAGCGCCGCCATCACGGTGACGGCGATGACCTTCCAGGAGGAGGCATGGCGGGAAAGGCTCATGTTCCTGGATCAAGTTCCAGCACGGCAGCACCGGAGCGGCTGACGCCCGGTGTGGTGGAAGGCAGGATGAAGTATCCGAAGCCTTCGGAGTCAAAAGCGTTGGCAGTGGAGGCGTCCGGAACCAGCAGTCCCTGGAACGGGATCACCTTGCGCAGGCTGCCTTCACCCAAAGTCACGGAGCCGCTGAAAACGCCCGTGGTGTTGGTGAGTTTGATCTTGTGCGGAGCCGCGATGGTCACCTTGGTAGCGCTGGCGATCTGCACCCCAAAGTTCTGCGGATTGGTGAGGGTCCCCACAGCTTCGATGCCGCCATCCTGAAGGGAAAGACGGGCATTGTTGCCAGAAGATTCTGGGGCATCCAGGGGCAGCGTGGCACCTGCGGCCGGACGGTATTTGCCACCTCGTGCAGTGAGGGCCAGAGGGACTTCCCAGCCAGAGGCATACACGGCACCGGCGGTCTGCTGGGGCTTGCTCCAGGTGAGGTTGCCAGTGATGGAGTGAGCCAGATCATCCGCCAGATTCACGCGACCGTTGAAAGTTCCCGGGGCGGTGTAAAGCACCTGATAGATGACAACGTCGCCATTGATGGAAAGCGGGCTGCTGGAGGTGATTTTGCTGCCATCCGCAGTCATGCCCGCCACGCTGGCAACGGCCTTCGCGGAAAGCTTCAAGGAACCATAGCTGCCGCCCTGGGGCACAGAAGTGGCAGGCTCTCCCGGCACAGCGGCAAGAAAGTTGTAGATGCCAGTGCGCTCCGTGGCAGTCTGCGCGCGCCAGCCAGCGAGGATGGCGCCGCCAGGAAGATTGCCGGACAAGGCACCCGTGACGGGATTCAGAGCGAATTCAAGACGCTGGGTCGCGCTGCCGTTTTTCAGATCTGCTGCGCCGCTGGGATTGGCTGTGGCGGAGTCCAGATTGCCCTTCACAGCATAGCTCTTTTTGCCGATCACAACCTTGCCCGTGTAGGTGGCGTTGGCCGTGGTGGTGAGGGTCACATAAGCACCCAGCTTTTCCGTGGCGGTGCCGGTGCGGTCCACAAGACCGGTGAAGGTGCCAACTGCGCCAGCCGGGAACGGCTGCACGTTCAGCAAGAATGCGACGGAGGTGCTGACACCAAAGGCGTTGGTGGTGGTGATGATCACCTGATCATATTCGCCGGCCTTGGTCGGACGGCCGGTGATGGTGCCATCAGCATTCATCTTCAGGCCTGGAGGCAGACCTTTGGCCGACCATTTGGTGGCGGTGCCGCCAGCCGTGGTGATGAGGTGGGAGAAGGAAGCGCCCACACGCAGGGTTTCAAACTCCTGGTTAGCAAGCACACGGGCCTTGGCATCATCGTCCTGGATGGTGAGCACGAACTGACGCCATTGAGGAAGATTGAGAGCGGCCTGTCCGGCCGGGGTCGGTGTCCCCAGAGTGAGAATCACCGTTTCATCCGCTTCATTGGCGGTAGTGTCATCCAGCACCTGGATGGCCACCGTTTTGCTGGCTTCACCCGCGGCAAAAACGACTGAGGCCGGAACGGAAAAATCCGTGCTGCCTGCAGTGCCGGAAACCGTGATCGGCACTGTCACTTCCTCAGTAACGGCGATGTTGGCGTTCAGTGTGACGTTCACCGTACCGGCTTTTTCACCCACCGTCTGCGCAGTATTGGTAAAGCCGATGATGGGCATCGGATCATTGTCATGAATGGTCAGCGTAAAGGTGTCCGAGGAAAGCGCACCCAGGCCAGCCTGAGCCACAGGCGCGGGAGTGCCGAGGGACAGCACCACCGTTTCACTGCCTTCCCCTTTCACAGCATCGTCCGTGACGCTGATAAAAAAAGTCTTGCTGGTTTCGCCAGCGGCAAACACAAGGTTTTCGACATTGGCGGTATAGTCAGACCCGGCCGTGGCAGTACCGGAGACAGACACGGGCACCGTCACCGTTTCGGTGGCAGCAGGGGTCAGGGTCACAGTGGCGGACATGACCAAAGAATTGCCTTCACCAGATACGGCTGCCGAGGTGGTAAACTGCACCGAGCGGACGTTCAGTTCAGACACCGGACGGTAGCCCAGCACGATGTCAGAGCCGGTGGAGTAGAAGCTGTCGTTAGCCAGGAAGCTCACGTAGTCCACACCGCTGCGGCTGAAGGCTTTGGGAGAGTAGCTGGGCGGCCCGAAGGCGTTGGCCAGCGGCGCGTGATCTGGCTGAAAGCGGCGGTTGCCGCCTGTGGCCGGGTCAAAAGCCTGCAGGTGGGAGATCTGGTAACCGCCTGCCCAGACGCGGCCCGCTGCATCCACAGCGAGGGAGCCAGAGGCGTCGGCGGTGAAGAGCACTGTGGCACTTTCCCGGGTGAGAGGTACGGGAGTGATGGCAAGCACACTGGCCACGGCGGCGTCCATCTGGTCAGCGGTGAATTTGATGACCTGGTTGTTAGCGGCAAAAGAAGCCGGGCCGGAGAGGGCTGTGTACACATTGCCCTGGGCATCGACCGTGAGGCCGCCGCTGTAGTCACTGAGCACAGCTGTCACCGCGCCTGTGACGCCGGAGGTGCTGATGAAAGTGATGTTGCTGCCGCCAGCGGTGCCATTGGCCCCGATCACCAGCCAGCCTTCACGACCGGAAGTGGGATGCTTCCAAAAGACACCCGTATAGTTCTGCAAGGTGGCCAGGGGCGTCTTGACGATGGAGGTGGAAGGGCTTGACGGATCAAACAGAAAGAGACCGCTGGGGCCCATGAAACCGCCGCCGCCAGCCAGGCCCTGCGTATCCGAACGGAGCGCGACAAAGGACGGGTCCATGAAGACTTCTTCCGCATTGGCGACTGCTGTGGTTGCAGGTGCGCCGAAGGTGTCCTGGACAAAAACCTTGCCCACTGTGCCGAAGACAAAACGACCGTCCGAGCGGTGCGTGTGGCTGAAGGAATAGTTAGTGAGCTCGTCCAGCTTGAAGCTGGTCCAGTCCTGGGAAAAAGCTGCGGGTGCCACGGCGGCAAAGGCCGACGCGCACAGAAACGCAGCCCGTTGAATGAGGCTGATGTGCATTGGGTGCTTGAGTGTCTCTTGACGGGGGTTGCTTGCGCGAGAGACGGGCACCCGGTCCGCAAGGGACCGGCCGGTCACATCTCCCACTCTTCATTGTGCGATGAAGTTTTCCCGCCCCAGGTCAGGTAACGAAGGGCGGAAGTGAGCATTTGGCAGAGAGATGTTCGGACTCCGGGCTCCTGTCGGCAGGCATGGGACGGGGTTTCCACCGCCGCCTTGCCTGTTCCGAACGCCTTTCCCACTCGCCTTCACCGGGACTGGCCCGATTGGCTTTGCGCGGTTTCATGGCTGAAACCACGCTGTGGAATTGTAACCCGTTACCGCAGCGCAACTGTGACCGGCTTTCACGGTCTTCCCTGCATCTGCAAATGGCTGCCGGAATCATTCATGCATGATCCCGGTCTTGATAAAGAAAACATGCCGCCGCCGCTAAAGGCCGCGCATGCCGTGGGGAAGTCCATAATTCGCCCGGCGGCTCCGTGCAACGTGAAACATTTCCCTACCGGCCACCGGCGCGGTTGAAGATGGACGTGGGGCGCTTGGGAGCTTCCTTCTTGGCGGGCAGGCTTTCCTTGGCGATGCGCTCGGCATCGCGCAAATTTTCCCGGCTGGGCGGGGCGCGGTCGGTGCTCTTGCGGTTGCCGCTCAGCAGATTGGACTTCCACTGGGGATTGCTCACCGAGCCTGTGCCCCGATATTCCAGCAGCTCGCTGAAGGGCAGAAACACCAGCCCGGGCAGCCCGCGCACACGCACCTGGGCGGTCAGGTCCACATTGTCGCGAATGAAGTCCACCTTGCCTGAAAGGGCGATCTTGAACACGCTGGTCAGGGCCTCGAAGTTCTTGGTCATGATGTAGCCATCGGCCACCTCAAACGTGCAGTTGCCTTCCTTCGCGACATTGTAACCCTTGATCTGGTTGGGCAGGACAGCCCCCAGCAACGGGGTCAGCGGCCCCAGGATGGGGACCGAGTAGAGGTTGCCGTTGACGATGTAGGCCGCACCGCCGCCCTTGAGAGCCATCCAGTCATTCATCCGGCCTGCAAAACGGAAGTGGCCGGTGATGTCACCTTCCGTATCGCTAGGTTTCGAATACACCTGGCTGAAGCGCTGGAAACTGACGCCATCCACACGCAACTCACCCTGATAAGGCTGCGGTTGCGAGCGCTCGTCCAGGGAGCCCTTCAGCGAAAAGCTGCCGCCCATGAGGGCAGAGCGGATGTCGAAAGCCGTGCTGCTGCCCTTGCTGGAAACATTGGCCGTCACTCCCGTGAAAGGCACGTCCTTGCTGAAGATCTCATAGGGGAACTTGCCCGCTTTCACCACCACCGAGAAGTCGTTGTTGCCCGGTTCCAGATCCACCGTCCCCTTCGCGTTCAGCGCATCGCCGAACAGGCGGCCGCTGATGTCAAAGTGAAGGTTCATGCCTTTGAAAAGCAGCGTCCCTTCCGGAGACTGAATGACGAAATCCTCATTCCACAACGGGTAACGGCCCGCACCTGTGGGATGCTTGAACTTGACCTCAAAGTCGCTCTTGCTGCCTTCGCGGTAATAAATGGTGCCGTCCATCTCCACTGCGGTGGTGATGGGCAGACGGTATTTGGCGATCTGCTGGGCGGCCTTCGGCGCAAAGCAGCTGGTGACGGCCACGGGATCAATCTTGGCGCGGATGGCTTCCAGCTTCACCCATTTCTGGCCTTCGGCATCATTGACATGCACATGGGCCACTTCCCCCAGCCCCTCCGCCCGGCGCACCTTGGCATTGCGGAAATGCATCACCGGTCCCTGAAATTCGACATCGGATGCCAGCTGCTCCAGTTCCACTCCGCGATAGCGCAGATTGCGCAGATCACCCCGGCCTTTGTTCACACAAACCTGGAGATCCGCCTTCGGCCCCTGGCCTTCCAGTTCAAAGTAGATGCTGGACTTGGGATTGAACTCAAACCGGCCGATGAGCTCACGAGTCTGCTTCATCTTGGCGAAGGGCATGAACGCATTCGGATCCATGCGCAGGACGGCCCGGTAGCGGAAGCCTTCGGTATCGTGAGACAACGCCTGGGCCGTGAGCGTGCCCGTTTCATGCTTCAGCGAAAGATCCCGGATGTAGACGCCTTCAGGAGCCACGCCGATGTTGGCGGAAAGACCGTCGAACATGGCTCCGCGCGTGCTGAAACGCCCGCAGTCCAGCCTGCCAGTTGCCTGCACCGGGCGCTTGCCCTGGGACAGCGGCCCCTCCACATGCCAGATGCCATTCAGCGCCAGGTGCGGCGTGCCGTAAAAGACGATTTCGCGCAGGTTGTCGCTGTTTAGAAACGCCTGGGCCATGCCG
>DASWXG010000025.1:0-5577 GCA_036405615.1 Prosthecobacter sp.
GGGCCATCAAACGCATTCTCGACGTTCACAAAACCATCCCAGCCGTGCATCTGCACTGCGCCATGCACAGCTTTCGCCCGGGCAATGACTCCTGGTACAAACATCTGGGCATCCAGTCCAACTCGCACGGTCCGCAGGAGCCGATCGCCATCACTTATGTGGACAAGGAGCATCCGATCACCCAACCGCTGGCGGACTGGACCACGATCAAGGAGGAACTGTACAACAACGTCAATGTCTTCGACGCCCATCCGCTGGCCATGGGCAAGCAGGTGGTGAAGCAGAAGGACGGTACCTCCAAGGAGGTGGACTACGTCGTCGCCTGGACCAATGAAAAACAGGGCGCGCGCAGCTTCAGCACCACCATTGGCCATAACAATGACACCGTGGCGGATGCACGGTATCTGGACCTGCTCACCCGTGGACTTTTGTGGGCCACCGGCAAGCTGGCCCCGGAATACCTGACGCCTTTCAAAGGCCAGAACAAGGTGACCTTTGTCAAAGGCAACCCTGAGCCACCCAAACCCCAGGCCAAGCCTGCGGCCGCCGCACCGCCTCCGGCCCCCAAAGATGCCACCCTGGTGACGATGACTGCAAGCAGCGAGGAAAGCGGCAAAAACAACTTTGCCTGGCGGGCGGTGGACAATGACGAAAACACCCGCTGGTGCGCCAACGGCCCGGATTATCCCCAGTGGCTGCAACTTGAGCTGGACAAACCACACTCTCTGACCGGCATCGCCACCACCTGGGAAAACAACGGGGTGTACCGCTACAAGGTCGAAGGTTCTGCCGATGGCAAAAGCTGGAACACGCTGGTGGATGCCTCTGCCAATGCCAATGGCGCACCGTATAACAATGACTTCGCCAAGACGGATAACATCAAGTTTGTCAAAATTGACATCCTCAGCAAAAACAGTGGCGGCTGGGCCAGCATCCGCGAGGTGAAACTGAAGGGCGAGGGCATCAAGGTGCTGGCACCGAAGATGAACGCAGAGCAGAAGGCCACGGCGGAAAAGGCCATCAAGGCCGAGTCCGATCCTTATAAAAACGAAGGCAATGTGCCTCCCCAGATCGTGAAGCTGACCACCGAGCAAGAGGCGGCTATCCTGAAGGATGTGAAGGTGGCCGATGGCTTTGAGGTCACGCTCTTTGCCAACAGCGCCGCTGCCAACTACCCGGTCTATGTGGCCGCCGCACCCGATGGCACGCTGTATGTCAGCAGCGATGGCAACGGCTCCCTGGGCCGCAATCCCAAGCGCGGTCGCATCATCCGCCTGCGCGACAAAGACGGCGACGGCCGGGCTGATGAAACCAAGGTCTTTTGCGAAGTGGACAGCCCGCGCGGCCTTGTGTGGGACCACGACCGTCTCTATCTTGTGCATCCGCCGCACCTCAGCGAGTTCATTGATGCCGACGGTGACGGCGTGGCGGAGAAACAGAACATTCTGGTCAAGGACATCGCCTTCGGGTTCAAGGACCGTCCCGCCGACCACACCACCAACGGCCTCAGCCTGGGCATAGACGGGTGGCTTTACATCGCCGGGGGCGACTTCGGTTTCATGAAAGCCACGGGCACCGATGGCAAGACGCTGCAGCATCGCGGCGGCGGCGTGATCCGGGTGCGGCCTGACGGCACCGGCCTGGAGATTTACTCCACCGGCACCCGCAACATCCTGGAGGTGGCCATCAGCCCGCTCATGGACATCTTTGCCCGTGACAACACCAACGACGGCGGCGGCTGGAACGTGCGTTTCCACCACTTCACCGGCCTGGATGACCACGGCTACCCGCGCCTCTACAAGAACTTCAACGACGAGTGCATCCAGCCCCTGGCCGACTACGGTGGTGGCTCCGGCTGCGGTGCCGTTTACATTGACGAACCCGGTTTCGGCGAAGCCTGGAACAACGCCCCCTTCACCGCCGACTGGGGCACAGGTGCCATCTACAAACATTCAGTTAAACCCAAAGGCGCCACTTTTGAAGAGACCGCCAAGCCGGAGCCCTTCATCAAGATGACCCGCCCCACGGATGCGGATGTGGACGGCTTCAGCCGCGTCTATGCCTCCAGCTGGAAAGGTGCGACCTTCAACTGGGAAGGCCCGGATGTCGGTTACATCGTACAAGTCCGCCCCAAAGGGTTCAAGGCCCCTGCCCTGCCGGATTATACGAAAGCCGGCGATGCCGAACTGGTGAAGGAACTCGAGTCACCGAGCTATCGCCGGAGGATGGAGGCGCAGCGCGGGTTGATCAGAATACAGCAATCTGTCGGGAGCCGGCGACAGGAGGTGCAAGAGTTGGTTGAACCACTGGTGCTCAATGTCAATCAACCCCTGGCAACCCGGTTTGCCGCAGCCTTTTCCATTCACGGCTTTGGGAAAATTCCTGTAGATCCTGCGTATCTGCCTCTGGCGTTGCGTTCCATGGAAGCCTTTCCTTATGCTGGTGAAGCCGAGGATGGAAAGCCTCGGACTGTAAGTGTAAGCGACACCAGCTATCGGCAATTTCGCAATTCTGATTCGCCCGGAGAAAATACTGATGCCTTCTTGCAGGCTGCAGCTCAGTCTTCAGACCCCAGAGTGCGGCGGGAAGCGGCCCGCCTGCCTGCCAAACTCAGCCTGGACGGTTACAAAATTGTCGGCTTGGAGGAAGAGCGTCAACTTCGATCCCAGCTGTTCAAGGCATCGCTCCAATTACTGGGGGATTCGGACTTTGTTGTACGACAGACTGCAATCCATGCATTTGGGAAGTGCTTTGACCCGGCAGATGACCACTCTTTGCAATGGTACCACAATGCGGGGGAGCAAGTAACAGCGATGATGTTCCAAGAGCTGGACTCTGCCTCAGCGTCACAACTATCCAAATCTTCCATTTTGAAAGCTTTGGCAATGATCCACAAACCCGAGGTCGTCACGGGCCTTATCGAGCGGCTCAGCAAGGCCACAGACTCTGCTTTGCGCCAAGGTATCCTGGCCGCGCTCTGCCGCCTGCATTTCCATGAAGGCGAGTGGAAGGGCGACTCCTGGGGCACACGCCCGGACACCCGCGGCCCATACTACCAGCCTGAGCCCTGGAGCGAAACGCCACGCATTGCGACGGCGCTCAAAGATGCCCTTGCAAAGGCCTCGCCTGAATAAGCAGCCTTCCTGGTAAAGGAGATGAACCGCAACCGCATCCAGTCCAGCGATGCCCTGCAGCGCATTCTGACGCTGGCCAAACAGGACGCCAAGGTGATCCCGGACGCCGTCGCCCAGTTGGCTGTCGCCGAAGACGTCCCGGCCGACGCCGTGCCGCTGCTGGTGCAGGTAGTTCGTGATGCCGCCAGCCCAGAGGGGAGCGCGGGCACTCCTGCCCGCCCTAACAACAAAGTCGGCGAAGCCGCGACTCCCAATGTTGAAGGCAAGAGTGCCCGCATCACGTCCTCAGCCACACTGTCGCAGGCCATCATCGCCCTGACCAAAACCGACAGTGCCGAAGGCGTGAGCGCCACACTGAATGCCCTGGCTCCGCTGCAAAAAATGGAAGGTGCCTTTAAAGACTATGAAGCCGCTTCCGCGGCCTTCTTTGCCGCCCCGAAACTGGAAAATCATCACCAGCTTGTGGAGCAGGTCGCTGAGAAGCTGGAGGCCCCGGCTTCCCGTTTTGCAGACTCCGCCCTGCTCTATCTCGCAGCCCGCACAACCGGCAGCCCCGAATCACGCGAACTCTCCAAAAAGGCGCTGGACCATGGCTGGCAGGAGGCCAAACGCCGCATCCAGATCATTGATGCCATCTCTGCTGTGAAGCATACCGCTTCCGCACCGCGTGTGCTGACCGCTCTGGATGATCCTGAGCCGAAAGTGAAAGCCGCCGCCGAACGCGCTGCCAAGGCCATGCGCCTGACCAAGGTGGAAGACAAGACCCCGAAGATCGCCACGCTGAAACCGGAAGACGCGATTGCCGCAGTGATGAAAACCAAAGGTGATGTCGTATTGGGCGAGCAGATCTTTACCCGCGCCACCTGCATCGCCTGCCACACCACGAAGGAATCGGAAGCACAGAAGGGACCGTATCTTGGCAACATTGCCCAGACCTACAAGCGTGCCGAACTGGCCCAGAACATCCTGGATCCGAACAAGACCATCGCCCAGGGTTTTGCCAGCGAGATGATCACGATGAAGGACGGCACCCAGCAGATGGGGTTCATCACCCTGGAAGGCGCGGCCGAGGTGAAATTGCGCAACATCGCCGCCCAGGAATTCACCTTTAAAACGGGTGAAATCAAAGAGCGCCAGAAGCTGCCGATGTCCATGATGCCTCCGGGCCTGATGACGACTTTCACCGTGCGCGAGTTCGCCTCTTTGCTGGATTATCTCGAAGCCCTCTCGAAGAACCACTGATCGCAACTCATCAGAAGGTCAGTTATCACTGCCTGAACAGTGCATTCACAAAAAGACGGCTGCGATCACTCGCAGCCGTCTTTTCTTTTTGGGAACAGATGCCTCGTCCTGGGTGGTTACCGCTTCTTGTGAGCCATTCACACCTCATGCTTACCACCTTGCTGCCCCCGCAAGTCTTCAACCTCAAAAGATCATTATTTTGTCATATCTGGGTTCCATCCTTCCGATGACAAAATAATGGGGGACAGAATAATGGGTTTTCTTTTAAAGGGGTGTTTGCAAAGAAATGTCGGGCGGGTGTCACACCTGATTCATACGACGCGCGAACCTGTCCACCCGTGAAGCCGAGTTCGAACTGCTGAGTCGCCCCGGAAGACGGGCATCCGGGGCGACAGGCAGAAGGAGTGTTTCTGCATGCCTTGCGCCAGATACACCCGTCTCAGGGTTTGAAACTGCGTCCTGCTTTACTTCTTCAGTGCATCCAACTCGGCCAGTTTCAGGCGAACGCTCATGATGTAAGGCGGTTCGCCCTGGGTCCAATGACCGTAGGTGGTGGTGACGATGGTGTCATCTGGCAGCACTTCGACACCAGGGTACGCACAGTCGGCGCCTTTGGTGTTGTCCATCAGGCGCACCTGATACTGGCCGGGCTTGCCTTCTGCAAGGTCCTCATAACTCCCGACCCAGTCGCCCTGGTAAGGAGTCTTTTTGCCCTTGGGAGCCACGCTGCGAAAGGAAATGAACAACCTGCCATCGCGGGTGTACTTGCCCGTGTGGCGGTCACCATTGAGAGTGTCCGGCAGTTCGCGGGGGGCGGTCCAGGTCTTGCCTTCATCGCGGCTGAAGATGATGTGCGCATTCTTCACCCGGGCATTCTCCCGCAGCAGCACGGCGATCTCCTTGCCATCCGGCGAGCGGATGAACCCTGGCTCACAAAGGTTCACAGCATCGCTTTCAAAAACCGGCTCCGGTTTGCCCCAGGTCAGGCCGCCATCGGTGGAGAAGACCTTGTACAGAACGAAGAGAGGCGGTTTCTTGTGCGTGTTGGTGGTGCTGAAATAACGACCGTCATCGTGAAACATCGCCATGTAGTGGCCGGGAGTTTTCAGAGGCTCGGTAAACCCCATGACCACGATGCCGCCCCAATCGCCCGCAGGCTTCAGTTCGCCCCAGCGATGGCCGTCATCCTCGGTCACAGCCA
>DASWXG010000026.1:0-9243 GCA_036405615.1 Prosthecobacter sp.
AACGCCCTCGCCCGGGTGAACAGTGCCAGAGACACTTTCGAAATCGTGGGCCACTACAACGAACCCGCCAATCTCCGGCTGACCGAATCTGCTGCCAACCGCCTGCCGGACGGCTCCTGGCTGGCCATCTGCCGCCAGGACGGTGGCAAGCTCAACCGCAACTACACCTTCACCACCAGCCCGGACGGTCGCACCTGGTCCGTCGGCAAGCATCTGCCGCACGTGCCCAATGGCAGCAGTTCCAAGCCCACCCTGGACCGGTTTGACAACGTCTATTACCTCGGCTGGCAGGAGGCGACCTTGATCAACGGCGTCAGCCGTTCCGTCTTCAACCTGGACGTGTCTTCCGACGGCGCCAGCTGGCAGCGCAAGTACCGTTTTGAGACAGAACAGTCTTTCCAGTACCCGGCCTTTCATCAGGAAGGTGGCAGCATCTACCTCACCGTCACCCAGGGCGACACCGATCCCAGCCGCAAGGAGCGCATCATGTTTGGCAAGCTGGAGTAGCGTGTGTTTTGGCGTGCCATCGCTTTGAGCGCGAAGGCTCAAGGTGCTGCTTTCCCGCCTTCACGGGTTGCAAAGTACCACCGCCCCTCTAGCATGACCACTGCAAGCGCGTCTCAATTGCACTTTGGCCCATGTCCGCTCCTGTTTCCGCCCCCCAAACCCTGTCTCAGCTGCCCGTCGGCCAGACAGGCATCATCATGTCCATGCCCTCAGGCCGTGTGGGCCTGACGCGTCTGCGTGAAATGGGGCTGACCCCGGGTGCCAAGGTCACCATGGTGCGCCGCTCCCCTCTGGGAGAGCCCATCGAGATCACGGTGCGCGGTTCCCACCTGGCCATGCGCAATCACGAGGCAGCGGACATTTTCATCACCCTTGCATGAGCGCCGAGGCCCCTCTTATCGCCATCGTCGGCAATCCGAATTCCGGTAAAACGACCATCTTCAACCAGCTCACCGGCCTGCGCCAGAAAGTGGGCAATTACCCGGGGGTCACGGTCGAAAAAAAGATCGGTGAATGCTACAGCCAGCACGGCAAAAAACTGCGCTTGATCGACCTTCCAGGTGCTTACAGCCTCAACGCCCGCAGCCCGGATGAAGCCGTGCTGCGTGATGTGCTGCTGGGGAGGCGTGCAGATACCCCACGGCCAGACCGCGTGGTTTTCATTGCCGATGCCGCCAACCTGGAGCGCAATCTGTACCTGCTCACCCAGGTGCTGGAACTCGGGCTGCCCGTGGTGCTTGTCCTGAACATGATGGACATCGCCGAGGCCAAGGAGTGGCGCATTGACCTGCCCAAACTTTCGGCCGCCCTCGGTGTCCCCGTGGTCCCGATGCAGGCGACCAAGGGCACCGGTTTTCTGGAACTGAAGACGGCCATCAGCCGTGAGGATCTGCCGCTGCCACGCTGGCAGTCCGCCCCTCTGCCCGAAGACATTCGTGGCGCGCTGCACACCACGCACGCCCAGCTCATCCAGTCCGGGGCCGCCCATGCCAAATCCACAGTCCTGGAGCCGCTGTACCTTCTGTCGGACCATGACCCTCTCCATGCAGGCATCCAGGATGCGCATCTGGAGCAGGTGAAAAAAGGCCGCGAGGCTCTGGAAGCCGCCCACCCGGGCTGGGAAGACCAGCTGGTGAATGACCGCTATCAGGAGATCGAGAAACTCACCCAGGAAATCCTGCGCCGGCCGGAGAAGGAGAAGCCCACATTCACCCAGAAGCTGGATGCCGTGCTCCTGCACCCCTTCCTTGGCGGGGCCATCATGCTGGCCTTCCTGACCTTTCTGTTCTACCTCATCTTCACGGTGGCAGAGACGCCCATGGGCTGGATTGACAGCGCCTTCGGCAGCCTGGGCACCTGGGTTCAGGCACAAATGCCGGAAGGCGACCTGCGCGATCTCATCGTGGATGGTGCCATCGCCGGGGTCGGCGGTGTGGTCATCTTCCTGCCGCAGATTCTCATCCTGTTCTTCTTCATCGGCATCATGGAGGACACGGGGTACATGGCCCGTGTGGCGTTCATTCTGGACCGCCTCATGAGCATGGTGGGGCTGAACGGCAAGGCCTTCCTGCCCTTCCTGAGTTCCTATGCCTGCGCCATCCCGGGTGTGATGGCCACACGCACCATCGACAGTCCCAAGGACCGGCTGATCACCATCCTCATCGCTCCGCTGGCCAGTTGTACGGCCCGCATCCCGGTGTACGTGCTGCTCATCAGCGTCTTCATGCCGGACACCGTTTCCACCTGGGCCAAGGCCGGCATCATGGTGGGCCTGTATGCCCTGGGCACGCTCGGAGCCTTCTTCTTCGCCTGGGTGCTGAACAAAGGCATCATGCGCGGGGCGAATGCGCCCATGATTCTGGAAATGCCGACGTACAAAATGCCGGCCCTGAAGTCCATCCTGCTGCTGGTTTCCCAGCGGGCCAAGGCCTTCCTGCTGCGCGCAGGCACCATCATCTTCGGCATCTCCATCCTCATCTGGGCCGCCTCCACCTACCCGAAAAACCAGGATCTGCATGACCACGCAGCCAAGGTGGAAGAACGCATCAGCGGCCTTGAAGCCAGGGCCGAGGATCCCGCAGCCGCAGCGGAACTGGAAGCGGCCAAAGCCGAACTGGCCACGGTAAAATCCCAGCACCTGGCGCAGAGCATCGCAGGCCGCGCAGGCCACCTCATCGAGCCGGTCATCAAGCCTCTCGGTTATGACTGGAAGATCGGCATCGGCCTCATCGGCAGCTTTGCCGCCCGCGAAGTTTTCGTCAACACCATGTCCGTGGTCTATGCCGTGCAGGCAGATGACGACGAAGATCTGGCCCCGGTGCGTGACCGCATCCGCGAAGAGAAACGGCCTGACGGCAGCCTCGTTTACACGCCGCTGGTCTGCATCAGCCTGCTGGTCTTCTACGTCTTTGCCATGCAGTGCGTCAGCACCATGGCGGTGGTAAAACGGGAAACAGGCAGCTGGCGCTGGATGTGGTTCCAGCTCGGTTTCATGTCCGGCACCGCCTACATCCTCTCACTCGCGGTCTATCAAATCGGCACCTTGATGGGTTATTGATTGTTGAACAAAGAATCAACGGGCCGGAGGTCCCCGGAGTCTCATCCCGCACAACACACCGCATTTTATGAACGACTGGCAATCCTGGGCTGCCTTGGGCATCGTGGTCATCACGTTGGCCATCTTTGTCCGCAAGGCTTTGACCCCGCGTAAAAAAGGCGGTTGTGGTGGTGGCTGTGGCTGCAGTCACAAACCCGGCGTCAAGTAGCCACTGGGCGCATCGCGCCTCATGCCTGGGATTCCCCGGACAATCGCGCCAGCAGAAGCACGGTGATTTTTCCGGCGTACTGCGGCAGCTTCGCGTATTGCTAGAAGGACCCGCATCCGCCACCCTGCCCCGCGCCGGGATGCTGGTCTTCCCGCTCCTTTTTTGCCCCCTGCCCGTGCCCGATCCCCGTTCCAAACCCGACCTCATGGCCAAGCTGCGCGATGTGCCGCACACGCCCGGCGTGTATGTCATGCGCGACCGTTTCAACAGCGTCATCTACGTGGGCAAAGCCCGGGACCTGCGCAAACGCCTCTCCAACTACTTCACACCCGCCAGGTCCAAGCTGGTGGACCGCAAGACCCGCGCCCTCATCGCCAGCATCTGGGATTTCGACATCCACCAGGTCCGCAACGAGCCCGAGTCTCTCCTGCTGGAAGGCAAGCTGATCAAAGAGTTCCGGCCGAAATACAATATCAGCTTCCGGGATGACAAACGCTTCCTCATGGTGCGGGTCAACATGCAGGATGACTTTCCCCGCTTCACCCTGACACGGGTGAAACGGGATGACGGTGCCCGTTACTTCGGCCCCTTTGCCCATTCCGGAGCCCTGCGCACCACGCTGAACTGGCTGAACAAAAAGTTTGGTCTGCGCGTCTGCCAGCCCATCCGCCCGGACGAGCAGACCTACAAACACTGCTCCAACGACATCATCAAAAACTGCTCCGCCCCCTGCATCGGCCGGGCAAGTGTCGCCGAATACCGCGACCTCATGGAACAGGCCTGCTCCTACCTCGACGGCAAGGGCACCAAGAGCCTCGTCGGCCTGCTGGAAGAGGAGATGCAGAAGGCTGCCGCCAAGCTCGACTTTGAAAAAGCAGCCGAGCTTCGCGACATGGTGGAAGATCTCAAAAAGACCTTCAGCCCCACCCGCACTTTCCAGCGCGGAGCCCGCGCCAAGGTCATCTCCACCCTGGATCCGATGGCGGATGTGAAAGAACTCCAGGAAATGCTGGGACTCGAACGACCGCCTCTGGTGATGGAGTGCTTCGACATTGCCAACATCGGCACCGCGCACTGCGTGGCCAGCATGGTGCGCTTCAAAGACGGGGTGCCTGACAACTCCAACTACCGCCGCTACCGCATTCGTGCTGTCACAGGACAGAACGATTTCATCAGCATGGCGGAAGTGATCCGCCGGCGCTTCTCCCGCATCCTTTTGGAAGGGCGGCAGGCCATGGGCGAGGAGGAGGCGGACTTCTCCCAGGAAAACCCGCTGGAGATGATGCGCCGGCTGGAGACCCAGGAGCTTCCGGAAGATCTCCCGGAAACCACCGGCAAAACAATGGCCAGAAGCAAGAAACCCAAGTTTATCCGTCTGCCGGACCTGGTGATTGTGGACGGCGGCAAGGGGCAGCTGGGCATGGCCATGAAGGAACTGCAAAGGCTCGGACTTTCTGATCTCCCGCTCATCGGTCTGGCCAAAGAGCATGAGGAAATCTACCGCCCGCATGAGCCAGATCCCCTCATTCTCTCCCATGAAACCGGCGCCCTGAAGCTGCTGCAACGGATCCGCGATGAAGCCCACCGCTGGGCCAACGGCTATCACCAACTTTTGTTAGGCCGCCGGGTGGAGGAGAGTTTGCTGGATGACTGCCCGGGCGTGAGCCAGGCACGCAAAGCAACGCTGCTGAAGAAATTTGGTTCCGTGGCTCGGCTGCGCAAGGCCAGTGCCGAAGACATCGCCAAGGTCCCAGGCATCAGCCAGACACTGGCGGAAACCATTGTGGATTTCCTGGCATCCCGCAGCAGCGAGTGATAGCACTTTGCATCTTCGACGGGTCACCGATTCCACCGCATGAGGCCATCACACCTCGCAGCATGCAGCCGAACAAACGGAGTGAGGCCATCCTGGCCTCATTGACGGCAGGATGCCGTCACTCCCTTGAACTCCCCGCTCATGACACCCCTTACCCGGGCGAAATGGCATAAGAGACGATGCGTCCACAGCGCCACACTACGGCGTCGTCCAGGTCCAGGAGGTCAACTCCCGGCTGGAGTCCAGTTTCTCATACACCACCGCCTGCGCAGTGCGCATCTTCTTGCCCTGGGTGACAGTCAGCGTCAGCCGGTAGTTTCGGCCTGCCACGACCTGCATGTCTGCCTGGGTGATCCTGGCCAGCTTGACCGTTTTCCTTTCCAGTTTTGACTGGGCCCGGACTGCGAACTCCGCAGCCTCCTTCACGCCTGGAGTATACTCTGCTGGCGAGAAACCTCCAGCCTCCGGCAATGGCGGAACTTGGGAAGAAGACGGTCCGTTTTGGCAGGAAACAAGGGCCACACAAGCGAAGGCCAGGGCTGCGGAGAGAGGAAAAATGCGGGATGACATAGGAGCGGGAAAAGGAAGCGGCGGGGATTCACAGGCGGCCTATTACCGCCTTACCCTTCGGCTGAAACCGAAGCCGGATTATTCAAAACAGCTCGCGGATTTCAGTAACGTAGTCTTTGGCCGCCACCGCCTCCAAGGCCTGGCGCCAGCCGGCCTTGCGGGTGCTGCCGATGCACAGCGCCTTGTCCGGCCCGCAGTTGCCACGGCCGTAAGAAGTGGGGTGGATCTGAACCCCTGGGTCCAGTTTCCGGACCTCTTCATAGATCGCGTCGTCTTTGGGGACGCAATACTCATACGCCACAGGTCCCCTTCCGCTCGCCTGCTCCCGCTGGCCGTCTTCGCCAATGGCCTGCAGATTAAATTTGATCTTGGTCAGGGCCAGCGCCGCCGCCGAGGCAGGCGTGGGAACCTCGGAGGCCACCGTCGTCGCAGGCGGCGGAGTTTCAGGAACAGCCGCTGCCGCTGGGGCCTTGGCTTCCGAGGCGGCCTCAACCGCCGGTGCCGCAGCAGGCGGTGCTACGGCTTCCTTTTCCTTGGGTTTCTCTTCCGGAGAGCAGGCCAAAAGCATGGAAACTGCCGCCGAAAGGAGCAGCGGTTTCAGGTGCTGGCGCACCGGCCTAACAGGTGAATACTTCAAATGCATAATGTTGAATGAGTTTTCAGACCCATGACCTCGTGGCTGCGCTCAAAAGCAGTCCAACCTTCTCTCGGTACCAGCTTGTAGTGGGAAGGCATCATCGAATCACCGGTTTGTGGGTTTGCTCCGAGCTGCCGCCCACACCATGGACACACTGGCCGCCACCAGACCCGTCATGCATAGGCTGTGGAACGCGATGATCATCCAAAAGTATTTGGGTTCTTCCTCCTTGCTGACCAACCTGCTGGACCTCCGTCCGTTGGACATGATCTCGCCCTCGCGCAATCCTCGCACGGTCTCCCGCCCCATCGAAAAGGCGGCCAGACAGAGGATCAGACCCAGCACAATGGCGCAGATGAGGGAAGCTTTCATGGCGGGCTCACAGGAAACAGAACTGTCTTGTTTGGGGGCAAAGCAGAATGACCAGGACCGGAGAGAAATGCACTCACAAAAAACGGGAGGCCGTCTTCCCCACACCCGCGGCAGCCGGTCCAAGGACTACTGGTGAAACCCGTGCCTGAGATTTTCCGGCAGAGGGTGGGTTTCGTCAATGTCATGCACTTCCACAATGCGTCCGTCATCCATGGAGGCGATGCGGTCGGCATGGGAAAAGATGCGGTTGTCGTGCGTGACGATCATCACGGCGCGGTCCGGGCTGCGGGCCACATTTTCAAACAGCTCCATGACCACCTGGCCGTTCTTGGCATCGAGGGCGGCGGTGGGTTCGTCGCAGATGATCAGGCGCGGCTCATGCACCAGCGCACGGGCGATGGCCACACGCTGCTGCTGCCCTCCCGAAAGCTGGTTAGGCCGGCTGCGATGGCGGTCGCCCAGTCCCACCAGGGCCAGCACATCCCGGGCTTTCTTCTCCGCCTTCGCGGCCCCCATGCCCTGGATGAGCAAGGGCACACTGACATTCTCAGCCAGGCTGAGCGTGGGGATGAGGTTGAAGGCCTGGAAGATGAACCCGATGTTCTGCGCCCGGAAGCGGGTGATGGCGCCGCTGCTCATCTTTTGCAGATCCTGCTGCAGTACCGTCAGTTCCCGGGTGCCACCGTCCGGCTTCAAGGTGCCGGCCAGGATGCTGATGAGCGTCGTCTTGCCGCAGCCCGAAGGCCCGATGAGCATGGTGATGTCTCCCTGCTTCACTTCCAGATCCACATCCTTCAGCACATGCAGGCGTGAGGAACCGTCGCCAAAGGACTTGTTGAGACCACTGACCCGGGCAGCGAAGGAAGGCATGGGGGGAGGCTGCGCCATGGTTTGAACTAGCCCCGGAAGACCATGGCGGGCTCCAGACGCGACACGCGCCAGATGCCCAGCAAAGCCGACATGGTGCAGATGAAAAGGACAACACCCAGGACCACCAGGGGCACAACTTCCGGCATGTAGAAAGGCGGTTCCTCATTCTTGACCGCAAAGCTCCCCATGGCCGAGGTGAACAAAAGCCCGATGCCGTAGCCAATGAGCCCCACCGTGACAGCCTGTGTCAGCAGCATGAAACAAAGGGTGGGGGTCGAAGCGCCCATGGCCTTCAGCGCCCCCAGATGCTTCATGTTCTCCAGGACAAACGTGTAAAACGTCTGGCTGCTGATGGCGGTGCCCACCACAAAACCAATGGCGACTGTGATGCCAAAGCTGATGGGGATGCCCGTGTTGCGGATGTACCACGCCACCGTGGTCGTATTGAAATCCTGGACCGCAGGCGGGGTCTTGGCCGTGAACTCCTCCCAGCTGAACCCTTTGTTCAAATAACCTCGCAGACCGGTTTCCTTCTCAATGTCCGCCGCGCACTGCTCCTCCGAAATGCCCGGCCGCGGGGCTGCAATGACGGCTGAAAGCATCTTGCGCTGAGGCGGCGTGTACTGCAGCGCCCGCTCATACGTGGTCCAGACATAGGGACCGCCGGTGAAGCTCTGCCGGGTATCCGCAATGCCCACGACCCGCGCTTCCTGGTCATTGATCTCGAAGGTGTCCCCCAGCTTCACCTTTTCTCCGCGCACCTTGGCCAGACGTTTGACGCCCAGGTCATCAATGATGACGGCGTGCGGCAGGCGCAAATCTTCCAGACGGCCTTCGATGAGTTTCACCGGCGCGCCCGCCAGTGTGGTGGCGTCGATGCCGATGAGCTGGATGATTTTAAAATTGCCCGTGTCAAGCCGCACACGCTGGATGCCGGAGTAGATGGGCGCAGCCCACGCCACACTGTCCACGCTGCGCACGCGGGCGACATCCGTGTCCAGCAGCGGGTTGGTTTCGTTCACCTGCTCCACCTTTTTCTCCACCACCCAGATGGGCGCGGGGACATTTTTGAGCGTGGCCGTGGTCCAGCTCATCAATCCGCAAAACACCGCCGTCTGCTGGGCCATGAGAAAGGTGGCAAAGACCAGCCCGGCCACCAGCATGAGATATTTGCCGGTGTCACCGAACAGCATCTTGAGAGCGAGGCGCAGCATCGGAAACGGGGGGATGAGGAATGGACGCCAGAACGGCGCGGCTGTCACGATGAATATCGCATCACTTGCAACAGGCGATCTTCACAGGCGGCACATTCCCGCCAAAGGGCGATTTCTGTCCCAGACAGCAGGCAGATCAGGAGCGGCCGCCAAAGAGACCACCCAGACCGCTTTTCATCACACCGGTCAGCACGTCCTGCAGTTTGTCTGAAGAAGGGTGGGTGTCGTCAATCACGCCATTGGGAGTGAGACGGTCAATGATCTGCGGGAGGAACTGGGAGAGCAGCGGCAGGATCATTTTGACATCAAAGCCCACCTTGCCGGCGAGGTCCTTGATGGCATCGCTGCCCAGCGCGGCTTCCATCTGCTCGGGGCGGATGGTCTGGTTTTCATCCTTGGAAACCCAGGATGCAAACGCATCGCCCAGGCCCGCCTGCTGGAACTGCTGCATCAGCCCGCCCAAGCCGCCTGCCTGATTGAGCAGATCAGTCA